>JAGNWK010000104.1 GCA_017985985.1 Oligoflexales bacterium | reverse complement strand
ATCCTACGATGCCTCGAGGCAGCGGTACATGGGTTTTATTCGGAAGATGGGTATCGATTTTTCAAAGCCAGATGGGTGGAAGCAGTTTATTATGCGTTCAGCTCGTTCCCGAGAGGGCGAGGATGCTATGACGGCCTATCGTGAGCAGAAGAATTTAGCTCAGGCTGCTACCGCCAAATTTGATCAAGTTTGGAGCATACTCAATAGGCATTCTCAAGAGCCTATTATTGTCTTCACCGATAATAACGAATTTGCTTATCAAATTGGTTCCGCGTTTATGCTCGCTGTCTTAACTCATAAGACTAAACCCAAGGAGCGGCAGAAGATGCTGACTCAGTTTAGAGCTGGGCTCCTGCAGGTCATTGTCACCTCAAAAGTTCTCAATGAGGGAGTCGACGTACCTGAGGCGAGTGTCGGGATCGTTGTTTCTGGGAGTGGAGCTGTGAGAGAACACGTCCAAAGACTAGGCCGTATTTTGAGGCATAGAGATGGGAAACGTGCCGTACTCTATGAGATCATTTCTAAAAATACGAGTGAAAAATATGTGAACGAACGCAGAAGAAAGCATCATGCTTACCAAGGTTAAAGCTTATTTTCAGGGGAACTAGCTGCGCATCCATTCGACTATGTCCAAGCTGTATAAGTATTCCGATTTCGTCATTGCGAGGAGCCGTAGGCGACGAAGCAATCTTGTGTTTACCTGGAGATGACTTCGCTGATGTTCGCAATGACGAGGTTCTGCGATGAATACTTAGACAGCTTGGCTCAGGGCAAGGTTTCCACTGGCCCCTCCTCGCTGGTGTTTAGGAGCAGAAGAAAGCATTATGCTGACCAAGAACCTTCTTAAGTTTAGAGTTGTGAAAAATAGCGTTCATCCCTCATTTTTAAGGGTGGATGACTCGCATATACTATTGTTAGCAGGAGAAATGATCGAGGCTTTCCAGTCTATGGTCGGACTACCCTACGAAGAGACAGTGAGCTCTGTTGATGAGCGGTTTAGTGATCGCTGCCAGCTTCCCTATTTCGCAGGGTTTAAGAAATTACTTGCCGATCGCTGTGATACCAAGCCTGTCGGTGCCTCTCTTGAACCTGATGAGGAATGTTCAGTTGAGGAACCCCTTGATAGAGAGGAAAGACGTTGGGCCCGAATTATGGCAGCACAGAGTCTGCGTCGGGAAACTCTTTTCCCCAACAAAGAGGCCTTCCAGGAAGGCTTTGCTGCGCAAGAAGGTCGACCTTTTTCCCAGCTAGCAGGAGAACTGTATGGCGATCTCCCAGAGTTTCTTCCTATCACGGCTTTCGAACCTATTGGGGCTAAAGCACTTATCCATCTATATAACTGTGCTCTTGTTCAGGGGCTTCTGATCCAGGCAGAGAGGGTGCGTTTCCGTGTTCCCCGCTCAGATGATGTTGCTATCAAGAGAGCCCTGTTTAGAGCCATCCGCTTTCACCGACTTCTGATTGAAGAGTCCAAGCAGGAAGGCGATCAACTTATTTTTTCTGTGACAGGTCCTCTCAGTCTTTTTGAGAATTCAGCTTCTTACGGGATGAGAGTGGCTAATTTTTTTCCTCATCTTTTGCAAATGAAGTCCTGGGAACTGGAGGCCTCGCTATCTCTTAAAGCTAAGCAAGTTTTGCTCTCCTTAAATGAAGCAGATCATCCGATGGAGAGCCACTATCGAGCGCTGTCAGGTTATGTACCAAAAGAGCTCGGTGACTTTATGTCGGAGTACAATAAGAAGTCTCAAACCTGGGAAGCTGCTTTGTCTGGAGATTTCCTACAACTCGGTCATGGAGCAGATTGTTTTCCAGATTTTGTGTTTGTCCATCGAGAGAACAAGAGCAAGATCTATATGGAACTTTTCCATCGCTGGCATAAAGCAGATCTTTTGAAAAGGCTTGAGGTTTTGCAAAAAAAACCGACGCAGAGCCTCATCATAGGAGTTTCACAGAAACTTCTTAATGACTCAGATGTAAGCGCAGAAATGTCTAAATTTTGTGAGGAGGATCAGGAAAGGAAAATATTCACTTTTCGGGATTTTCCAACACCTTCTGGGGTTGCTAAGATTTTAAATAAAGGATCGTAAGATGGGAGGGTCTGTGGATTCATCAAAAGATTCTGATCAAAAGCTTGAAAAAAGTGAAGAGTTCCTCCGAGTTCTCGAAGGCGCGCGTGGGAAAAAGCTGCTGATTTGTATAAAAGGATATCCCGATCCTGATAACATTGCCTGCGCTTTAGCTCTCGAGTGGTTTGCTCATGTCTATGAGATTAAGGCAAAGATTATTTACTTTGATGATATATCCCATCATGAAAATAGAGCTCTGGTCAAAAAGCTCGATATTGATCTAGAGCAATGGTCACCTGATTTTGACCTGAGAGGTTATGATTACTATGCTGTGAACGACTCACAGACCGTTGATCTCCCCATTACTCTTCCTAGTGACTGTCAGTTGCTTTGCTTCGTCGATCATCATAAAACTTTGGGAACGGTTGATGCAAAATTTATAGATATCCGGGAAAACTCCGGATCCACTTCAGCAATCTATACGGAGTACCTTCAAAAATCATCGTTTCGTGGCCAATCCAATGCAGAGTCAAAGATCGCCACAGCTCTGATGCATGGTATCCGATCCGACACAGATGATTATGTAAATGCCAGCACTCTCGACTATCGAGGCAGTGAGTTCTTGTCAGGTTTGGTCGACAAGGAAATGCTTGCTCTGATCTCTAAACAAGCTATATCTGCTAAAACCATGGACCTGACTCAAGTCGCTCTGCAGCATAAAGATATTCGTGAGACGTATCTTTTTTCTGGTGTCAGCTATGTTCGGGAAGAAGATAGAGATGGCATAGGACAATGTGCTGACTATCTTCTTCATCGAGAAGGGATTGAAACAGTGATTGTCTACGGCGTCGTCGGAAACAGTCTGATCGACGGCTCTTTGCGCACAAAATCCCATACTCTCGATCCCGATAAATGGCTCAAAGATGTCTTTGGGAAAAAAGAGGATGGCACCTGGTACGGAGGCGGTCGTAAAGATAAAGGAGGCTTTCAAATTCCTCTAGGCGTCTTTTCAAAGTGTCGTGACAGAGAATTGCTGTGGATCCTTATTAAAAAAACTGTCGATGAACTCTTCTACGAAAAAATAGGTCTCGATCTTCAACAGGCTCGTGATAGTGATTTGAGTTCTGGTAAAGTTTAGTTTTTCAGGGGGAACCAGCTGCGCAGTTTCCCCCTACCCCCCTCCTTGCTACTCTCCACTTTGTTTAAGCCCCGTCACCCATTGGTGGTCAGGGGATCTTTTAAGTTTTCAGATTTTGGAAGAGGTCGGCGCGACGGTCGGCGCCTCCCATCCTCTTTCGGTCGCCATTTAAGCAGGAAACATCACACAGTTCGATCGCGACCTCAACCCGGATGGGAACCCTCCACCCTGCTGCCCTCTTCCAAAATCTGAAAACTTACTTAGCATAAAGAACCTCGTCATCGCTAGCCAACCTGTCTAAGAATTCATCGCAGAATTTCGTTATTGCGAGCGCAGCGAAGCAATCTTCGTGATGGAAATGGAGAACTCTTCGCTAAACCTACCAAATCGCCTTCTTATAGAAACGACGAATGACTTTGTCACTCGTGATAAGGAAAGCCTTTTCTGTTTTAGCATGAGCTGTGATAAGACGATCAAATGGATCTCTTGTCCAAGACTCTTCAACCGCATTTTGTATAAGAAGGTCGAGGGGAAGACTTGCTATTTTTAACCCAATCTCCTTGTAAAGAGCCTGCAAAACATGGTCTCCTGAACTTTTAATGCGACCAATTTCAAAAAGGTATTGCAGTTCCAACTGAACGAGTGGTGATACGAATAAATCATATTTTTCAATTTTTGCTAGAATTTCATCTGAAAATTGCTCAAGATTTTTTGAGAATAAGAAGATAATTGCATTCGTATCCAAAAAATATTTCGTCAAGGTTTCCACTCCTTGGTCCAATCAATATGGTCGAAATTTGCTAACTTTTCTTTTGTCAAGGTTCTCTTCTTAAGTCGATTTAATTTGCTAGAAGAATCCTTGATGCTTGTAATGAGCAAAATGTTGCCGTCTCGCTCTACCTCTACAGGCTCACCTGTCTTGATGACGGTATCAAAAACATTAAAAATATCTTGTCTTAATTTAGAAATGGTTAGCCTCATACTCCCCTCCAGTGTACATATTATACATCTGTTGTACATAATGTCAATTTTTCAGTATATACCCTTAAAAATGCCTTTTATGGGTCGAGATGATAGTCTGCGAATCCGGGACTTTCCCTCAGAGCTTTAATCTTCGCGTCGATAGTGTCGAGTTTCAAGTTTAATTTTTGGAACGAATTAAGAGTCTTGGGGTCAGGAGCAATTCTGGTGTCCGTTGTGCCATCAAGATGCAAAGACTGTCCCATCTGCTCAAAAGCATCCCCGACTTCATCCCCAGGATGACCCGTAATCGCTTGGCTACTGATCAAAGCTGCTCCAATCGACATGACAACTCCACCCCCAATGACCATCCCCGCATGGGTGAGTTTTCCCCCTTCAGCTGCATGCTTCGCTTTGAGTGCGAGCTCGTCTGAGGTTATTGCTCTAGACAAGCTTTGACGATTCTCAGCATTCGCTCGCCAGTCTCTCATCGTCTTCTCAAACTCTGCTTCGAGTTCTTTTTGTCTGGTTTTAAATTCACTCGATTCTCGTTTGTATTTTGTTTGAGCATCCGCTAAAGCAGTTTCGTACTTTCTCTGTGCTTCTGCAATAGCGTCATTTTCTCTTTGCTGGTCGAGAAGGCGTGCTCTGGCGGCCTCTAGTTGTGTCTTCATTCCAGTAATTTTGCGTTTTTGCTCATCGATAGTTCTTTCTAGTGTTTGTCTTGCCTCCATTAAAGCTAGTTCTGCTTTGTTTGTAGCAGCAACGATCCTCGCCCTTTCTGAGATAGCCGCTGTCTTCTTATTAAAAAATTCATTCAGAGCCTTTCTTTGCTCTGTATGTGCATCGTCAATCCCTTTCCGACCAAGAGCTTCTTGTCCTACAGATTTTTCGAGTTGTTTTCCCAGCATTCGGTTTTTTTCTGCTATGAGGGTATCGAAATTCTTATTTTCTCTTGCAAATGCTGCTTCAGCGTCTGCTTTAATTGCTGTTAATCTCGCTACCTCTTCGTCGTGAGCTGCGAGGGCTTTTTCTCGCTTTTCCTGTTTTTGTTTCAGTAGTCCTTTTTCTGCTGCGATCTGTTTTTCGATTTCCTCAACAGCCTTTTTTTCTTGATTTTGTGCTGCATCTTGTAATTCCTTTCGTCTATCCCATGCTTCTTGCTGAATTCTGAGAAAAGCAGCTCCTTCTTTTTGATTGATTTCCCCCCTCTGTTGCTGTGCTGATTTCTGCATTGCGAGGGAATCAGCTCTTTGCTTTTTAAGCAAGTCTTGCCTCTCTCTCCATTTTTTCATTTCTAATTCTAAATCTTCTTCGAGTTTTTTGATTCGCTCGTTAAGGACAGCTAGTTTTGCCTTTGCTTCCTTTTCTATTCGGATGGCTTCATTATCAGCCGCTGTACTCTTCTTTAACTGATCATTAAACCAATCGATTCGACTCGCGAGGATAGTTTGGAGCATGGATGTGGTCGAAGCGGCTGCTATTTTACCTGCAGCCATACCGAAAGTAATACCCTTCTTCTTGGGTTTGGCTTCTTCCTTTTGTGACTGTGCATAAACGACTGGTAAAATCTTCTCTAATGTGATGGGAACATCAAACCAGATTGCTTCGGTTGTGTCTCTAAATGTAATTCTTATCGTTCCCTTAAACCTCGTGTCCACTCCAGATAAAAATTTGCCATAAGATGACCGTTCTTCTCCTAATTCAGGACTTCCAACATATGGTAAATATTCGAGCTTTGAACCTGGTGTAAGAAGATCTATATATCCACTGACCACGGTTGGCTTTAGTTTGTCAGCGCGCGCTCTAAGAGCAACTCTAATCTCCTCCCTATTCGGAGAAGTTGTTCTAGTATGATGTAAAAGATCCCTAGATTGTTTCGTGTTCTCGGCTGTTACAGCTGCATCCTCTACCCACTTTATAACTTGATCCAATTGGGTCAGTTTTGTGTTTAAATCGATAGTTAACTTGTTGCGCAAAGCTATTCTCTCTTCTTTTGTTAATGGCGGAAGGTCTACTGGTCTTCCAAGGGCATCGACTCTGGCAAGATTTCTTTGGAATTCTGTTAGCAGTGTGCGAATTTCTGTGAGTACTGTTTTTGCTTCCTCTTCAAGTGGTCCCACTGCGCGTAATAGCACGTCTGGAAATTTGCTCATCTCTATTGCAAAGTCTCTAGAGAATGCGGGCGTGGATGGCCTGGGTAGTTGATCGAATTCGCCTTGAGCAGCTGCTACCTGTAGCCTCAGCTTGTCCAATTTAGGACTAGTTGGTATGGGCTCAGGTTTAAATTCTGGCAGTGTTAAGGGCTTAGCTGGAGAGGCATCGGCAGCTGTAGGACGAGGCCCCAGTGTTGGGAGAGCACGTTTTTTTTCAGCTTCTGCTAGTTTGGCATTAAGCGCATCTAATGCAGACGGTGTTGTAGTGGGAGGGACCCCTGGTTTTCGGTCTATAGCAGCTTGGAGATTCCTTTCAGCCTCTGCGAGTATATCTCTAGCGTGCTTTTGTTGTTTTGCTGCCTTGGATAGTTTCCCCCTGGCATCTGATAATTCTTGGAAGTCTGGAAGATTGGGTACTCTTGCTTCAGGATCTGTGAGTGTAGGCGGCTCTGGTAAACCCTTGGGGGAAGTTGGGGTGGGGATTGTTTCTCTTAACTTCTCAGTAAGCTGTTTTCTTAAATCTTCAAGTTTTCTGTCTTCAGCCAGAATCGCAGCATCTTGATCCTTAATTTTTTGTTCAAAACCCGTAGTATCGTAACGATTCTTCATATCAGGCTTGGTAACTTCCTCCCGGGTCGGAGCATCTTGGGGAAGTAAGAGCTTTGGTTCTTGAGATTGAGCCCCCAGTTGATTTTTACGATCTTCGAGCAGTTTGAGTTCCGCTAGTCTGCGAGCTCGACCCTTGTAAATCTTGTAAGCTCCAGTACTCACCAGAGCAGCTCCTCCCACGACAAGCAGAGAACCTAGAGTGTAGATAAAAGCTGCTCCAATCGTATTCTTATCTCTCAGATACCAGTACTTATCGATGAGGTCGGGGCAGTTAGCTGGGTGATTGATATCGACAAAATTTGCGATGTTTACTTTCAGTTGTTCGGATACGTTTTGCTGAGCTTTACTCACAGTTTCTTTCGAGAGTTCTTCCTGGCTGACGGCTCGGTATTCCACCATGGCCTTTTCTATTTCAGCACAGAGTCCCTGCATCACCGACTGTGGATCGAGTGGCAAATCAGGGCACTTTTTATCCATACAAACTTCATTGCGATAAACAGTGCTTTTCCAGGGGCCACATAACTTTGTGGGGTCGAGTGCATTTTTTTCGAAGACACAGCCCCGAACCTGAATAGTCAGAAGGCCTGGGGGAGGCTGTGAGAGGACAGTTCGTTCACTGAAACGTTCCGGATGACTAGCCTCGGGTTTGCAGACAGCTGGTTGAGCATCGTTACAGACGATAAGCTCTTCGTAGTCAGAGTCGGGGTCGGCTTCAATCCGTATTTTGAGCGCGTTGAAGCTTCTATTCAGATACTCATAAGGCTCAACAGTTATCCCCTGGGTCGTGAGAGTTGGCCCGTTAATCAAAGGAATAGTCGCTGCATTTTTTGAGTAAATCTTTTTTTGCCCCGAACTGTATGAACTTTTGCTAGGTGTGTTGGGTTTGCATTGGCTGAATAAAAAACAAAAAACAAAAAGAGGCAGATAGAACAGAGTCCATCCACGGATAGTATCTCTAAGATGTAATCCCGACTGGGGTAAAATACTTCTCATCGCTTGGACTTATCGGAGGAACAACTTTTTTTCTGAGGGGCCGTTCCCTCCCAGGGCCAGCGCATCTAATTCGATGCTTTCATAACCTTTTCAAGGTAAGAATCATCCCATGCACATAGCTTGGTTCGCCGCTTAATGCTATTCTTATCATCAATCCTCTTTATCATTGCCAAGGC
>JAGNWK010000028.1 GCA_017985985.1 Oligoflexales bacterium | reverse complement strand
CGAGCAGCAAAATGGGAGCATAGGATGAACAAGGAAAAAAGAAAAATCGATTGGAACTTCACGAGAAAAAAAGCTCGGGTTAAGTTGGGGTATTCACACACCAACTCCAGAGTGGAGTGGTACTAGCAGTTAAAACGCCGTCACCTCGAGCGAGCATAGCGAGTCGAGAGGTATCGCATTGCCTGTTCTAGCAAAGATCATAGTATGATGATGCCCTAGGCCAAGACATTCCTGCGATCGATTTTTCCTGAGAGGTCTTGCTCCTCTCGTCGTCCTGAACCATTACCAGAAAAAATCATATCGTTGATATCGAGAAGGCTGATAGCGCCACTGGCTGCTAGGGCACGAATACGCGCCAAAATTTTCAGTTCAGCAATCCTATACTGTTCCTCATCAACCGAGTTGATACTTTCCATATCTTCCATCCAGCTTTCTGCCAATTCCCGCGGAGCATGAGACAAAAGCAACTCTCGAATATGTGATTTAGATCCAACCAGGAAGGAAAGCAGATCTTCACGACTCATACCGAGCACCAACTCGAGGAGATGTCCATCCTTGAAGAACGGTAACATCTCGATAGTCACTAATTTCAGCTTAATAGAACGTGCTCCATCAGGGTTGTTCTCTGCCAGTCTGTGCATGAGATCTCGCTGCTCTTTGAGAGACGATCTTTCTAAGAGCTCGAGCAAAACTTCACTGGTTCTAAGATTTTGTGTATCAAACTCTGGCCTGGAGAACACTTTCTTTTGCAGGGCTCGCCCTACGTTTGCCAAATACTCCTTCGGTATAGCATCCGACTTACAAAGCTCCTTCAGCAACTCAACTCGTTTTTCTCCTTGATAAAGGTTGAAGACAGATCGTCTTTGGAGAGGTGGGAGTTGGGTTAACACTATACTTTGAGTACGAGGCTGTTCATCCGTAACAAGTGTAAAAATCTGTCCAGCATCGAGCTTGTTTAAAAAATTAAAATGCTCGGTTCCCTTTTGTGTAAGAGATCGAATCTCATTGGCTGTCAGCTTATTTTTCAAAGAAAAAAGTAACTTCTCCTCTTCCTTCATAGAAATAGAAAGTTCATTTTTATAACAATATTCACTTAACTCATAGAGATCTCGGTAAAGACTCGGATCATTGAAAAGCTCTAGGACTATGGTTTTACCAAGAATCTGTATGTATTGAGCCGTCTCTTCCACTCCATTTTCCTGAAGCATCCGTCCAAAAGTAGCCTGGGCAACCGTCGGGCTTTCAAACATAGACTTGAGAAGTTCCTCTCTCATTGCATCCAGTCTGAATCGAGCTCGCAAATCTTGATGAGAGCCAGAGCCTGAGGACCCCAATCCTGATCGTTTTGGCTCTGGGCTAGACTCATATGCTTCTGCGGGAACTGAACTTGGTTCAAAAGATGACTTCGATTTAATAGCATGCATCATGAACTGGGCATCTTTGCCAGCATTGGCAAATCTGAGGATCATAAAGGCAACGAATCCACCCACAAGAAGAAGTATGATGATATAGATAAACCACTTCTTATCACCTTCCTCTTGGGAATTTGACGATGTAATTCTATCTTTTGTATCTGAAGTCGATTCAGAGCTCGATTTTGAAATAATCTCCTTGGTCCCAGCAAGATCTCGAAACAAAGTCAGCATTTTTTGAAGCCGTTCTAATCCGTACGGATCGAGGGACTCTGCCTGCTTCTTCTCTTGTCTAGCTGAGTAGGTTTCGGGGAAAGGGACAATGTCAACACTGATATGCACAGGACGAACAAACTGAGTTTTGGCTTTCAGAACTGCTAATATTTTAGATCTGATTTTCTCATCTAATTTCTCGTCCAGAGACACCCCAATATCAACGGCTTCCACCTGGAAGAAAGACTTCTTAGAAGATGAGGAGACGACCTCAAGAGCTGGGAGCCTAGAAGCTTGATCACCTGTAACTGTTTTTCCCGTAATTTGAATATGGGATAAGATACAGGCATCGGGACAATAGCTCTGGATAAGATCCTCTGTCGCTGTTCTGACTCGTCGTTCAAGACTGGTCTTTAACTCCTCACTTTCAGGGCTTTGATCATCAATCTTAGGAAACTCAATACTGCTCCAGAGGATTTTTGCTGGACCTATGCTTTTCAATTGATTGCTGAGTAAATCTCCCAATCTCTCTCTATCCTTTGTGGAAACTCTCTGATCAATCTGAATTTCAACCGTTAGACGTGATACGAAGTAAGTTCTTTTCTTGTCTGTTTCATTCCCCAGACCTTCAAAGCCAAGATCATTATCCTCAGGATCTTTTTCATCGACTTCAATCTGGGTATCGATATATTGACAGCTATTTCCGCAATATTGATTCAGGATGAGGGCAATTTTCCCTTTCGCTTGACTTTGATTTTCCTGTACAAATTTTTCGTAAGATGTAGAGGTATTCACCTCAGCTTGTGCATATGTGGGGAAGAGGAGAAGACATAATGAAAGCACTAGTCCCCAATACAGGAACCCAAACCGTTGCATAAAAAATGGTTTCAAGCTTGTCGTCAAAGCGACCTCAGAGAAAACTTCAATCTTTTCTTAATCTTCCCAAGTCTTATCGGTACTCTGACGCTTTGCTTAAATTTAACTCATCAGGCCTAAATCCAGATCCCCTTAAAGAGTCGCTCTGAGATCATTTCTAAACATACTAAAATCCCAAAACTGACGCCTATCCTATCTATACCTAATCAGCATGAGCTATACTTTAAAAAAGACCCCTTCTTCCCCAAAAGCCTATTTGGAGCTTATTGTGAAAAAATATCTCACTGTATTTTTTTGTTTTTCTATCGCAAGTTGTCAAACAAGACAAAAATCTGAAAAAAGAGAGTTAAAATCCGATCAAGAATATCCATTGAAATCTACTGAAAAATCGACCAAATCAGGGTCGGATCTCGATCTGAAACAAACATGTGTAGCTCCTTTACCAAGTTCTACAGAAGTCTCTACACAGCCTTCTGGTACACCTATAGAGAAGAGTGAAGTAAAGGAACAAAAGCTAAAGCTTGAATGCACTCGTCTTCAGGAGATAGCCGAACATTTTTTGGATAAGAATAAAGATTCAAAAATAGACCCAAATTTTAAAAAGACACTAGAAGACAGTGCCCATATGGACAGTGAGCAATGCGCTAGCTTGATTCAAAACAATGCCTTAAGTCTGATAGAAAAGGGGATGAGTGGAGCTGAAAATCAAGAAAAGAAGACCAAAACACCATACACAAACCAAGCTGTAGCCCTCATAACTGGCGCTTCTGTGCTGAGTTTACTAAGCCTAGGCTCTGTTGTCGCTACGTTTAAGGCAAGGGGATATTTTGATAAGAACATAGAAGACATCAAAGCCATGGAGCGTAACCTAGTCCTTGAGCTAGAAGGGTTAAAGATTGCCTACGGCATGATGCCCGAAAATAAAAAGATTTTAGACAAACAAATGGAATCCTTCCCTAAAAGTGAAGCAGGAGAAATCGAAGTGGATGGAAGATTCCTTCGGCAGTATGCCTACCTGCAACCTAAGGATATTTTGAAATTGAGGGTTATGCCCGACGATAAGTATACACCGGAGCAGATTTTCACTGAAAAATTCAAAGTTTTGCCAGAGGCTATCCACGAAAAATTTGATGAAAGAGTGAAGAGAGAAGATCTGCTCATCAAAACAAAAGAGAAAAACCTACAGGTCGGAACGAGCCAGCAGGAGAAATACAAAAAGACAGCCACAGGTCTAGGCATAGTTGCAGGCCTAGGCTTTGGAGTCCTCGCATCAGCACTAGCTGGTGCAGCAGCATTCGGGCTGAGCTCATCTCCTCAAGACAATCTTGTCGAAGAACTTCGGGCGTCAAGAGCCAGAATTGATCTGATTATGAATGGCCAAGCAAGAACAGATCCTTGCCAACGATGACATAAAAGAAGCTTTTCACTTCTTAATGCTCTTATGATTCTTAATACTATTTATTATTTTAGAGTTATTTTATCGTCATAGAAGAATTGGTGGAGGCTAGGAGAGTCGAACTCCTGGCCTTTGGAATGCAAATCCAACGCTCTACCAGCTGAGCTAAGCCCCCACGAAAGGAAGGTCCAATCTGCCCTAAAAATTTACGAAAGGCAAAGACTTATTTGAAAGTTAAAACGGCTGGATGCAATTTTCATTAGGAGGTGAATTTTGAAAAAGATAATCTTCTCTCTTCGGGTCCTCTCTGCAAAAAGTACATTTGCCGGCTTATTCTGGCTGTCCCTGTCCTGCGGCTCTGACCGCTCCGCCAACCAGAAGGGAGGTCCGGGTGAAGGCCGATTGAAGGCTGCCTTCTCGGAAGCCTCTCAAAAGAATGGAATACCCCAACGCCTACTCCTCGCTGTAGCCTACCTAGAGTCTCATATGAATGCTCGCAAGGCTGCTGCCTTGGATATGGGACATAACCTAGCCTTAGTGCAAGGGCACGAAACGGCTTTCGGACTCTCTCGAGCCACCTTAGGCCTCTCTGCGGGGCCAGATGGTGATGACTTGGCAGCACAAGTCGAGGCCTATGCTCGATGGCTAGCCTTAGGAACCCGCGGCCTAGCCCTCAACTCCCAAGCCCGATCAGGGGGAGATACGTTTCAGTGGATTTGGGAAATAGCCCAGAGACATCGCTCTGGTTCTGAGATGAGAAAAAATATACGGATTTTTTTTGCTAAAGAGCTGATGCAAATTCTGAATTCAGGCTTTAGTTGGCAGAATTTGGAGACAGGGGAGACCCTCCGACTCGAGAAAGAGTCACCTGCCTTAATGGTGCAAGATCTGAGTCCCAAGTTCCAAAGTTCCATGAAGCTTTTTACAAGAAAGGCTCAGGTCCCCTCAGCACTATTCTTTCAGCTAGGGGAAAACGATCCTAGCCTTGGCGTAAGGGAAACTCAAGGACCCAAAGGCATCGAAATCCTTCACTGCCCCTTCTCCCTCTCCTCTTGTCTTGAAATTCAACAAAATTTAGCCCAAAATTCAAATCCACAGAACCGTCTCGCTGCCCATTATCTCATCTCGTCAGAGGCCAGCATCAACGAACTTCCTCTGCAATTAGCCATGCATGAAAACCCTCTTTACAGGCCAGATAGCTCGGACCCCTCCCCAGTCAGGATCATGTTAACAGGATACTCCGGCGTGCTAGAGGATGGACGGAGAGGGCAGCTTAAACCAACCTGGTTCAGCAAATGGCAATTAGAACGAATGAGTGAGCTTGTCACCGACATCTGCAATCGTCTATCCGCAGAGTATGGTGCTAATGACGAAGACTCCTGCTCCCAGAAAGGTTTGGGAGTTCGTTTTCAGTCCCAGAAGCAGGGAGATCTCTTCCATTGGGGAGATGTGCTCGATTTTGACAAAACGCTCTTTCATGCCTATATCAATCCCAAGGAACCCCTACCAGGGCTTACAAGTTTCAGCTTTAGCAAAGACGACAGCACTTATGAAGCTGGAACACCTATCCGCTTTGATCTTAATTTCCAAAGTACAGTTCAGCGTGTTGAACTAGAACGCCTCTCGCGTTGCCCAAATCAAGAGACTGTTTGGCTTCCCCTCAGTCAAAATGAAGTTCGATCACAAAGTAAAATTCAATTTGAAACTCATCTGTGGGATGCCGGCCCCAACCATGACGGATCACACTTCTTGAAAGCAAAGGTATATGGCAAAAAAGGACAGCTGTTGGGATGGGACATCACTCAGATCCAAATTGCAAAATATGAAGACGACAAGGACAGTGCAATGATTCCATCCAATTGCGATGCCCTTGAAAAATAGTTTGACTTAAGATTCTGAAGCAGGCATCTTCTAGCTAAGAACTCAATCTAAAAGAAAATTATAGGCGCTAGGCAGAAACAAAAGCAGAACATCTTAACTCTTTGAGGTCTGCATGTTCGGATGGTTATATCACAATTTTACTTATGTAAGTTTAGTCTTGTTTTTTTTGCTGATGGCTATTGAGAGTTTACTCTCTCTTGTAGAAGATCAGAAAATCTATTCCCTCAAAGACACCTGGGTGAATTTAAGTACAGGTTTATTTGCTTTCTACTGGCCAGCTATGGCAGGCCTGTTTTTTTTAGCGGCACTTCATCAAGGTCTAGAGTCCTATGCTCTTTTTAAATTACCGTCCCTTTGGAAGAGCTTCATTTTCGAAGGGAAGACTCACCTTCTCCTTCTCGGTCTCCTATTTTTAATGGACGACTTCTGTTATTATTGGTACCACCGAATAAGTCACATCAATCGCTTTTTTTGGTGTATTCATGAAGTCCACCACTCCTCTGAGGAGTATAACTTCTCAGTCTTTTTTAGGGCATCGTTTCTTGAGTATGTCTTTCAGGGTGTCTTTTGGGTTCCATTGATCCTCATTGGATTCACCCTAGAAGATATAGTCTTTCAAATGTCTGTCAGTTTATTTTATCAATTTTTACTTCATACAAAATTCACTAAAAAATTACCCATTTTTGACTTTTTTTGGAATACGCCGAGTCACCACAGGGTTCATCACTCCATAAATATTCCTTATCTCGACAAAAATTTTGGAGCTATCTTCATCATTTGGGACAGAATATTTGGCAGTTTTGCAGAAGAAAAAGATATTCTACAATATGGAGTGCTAAGTCCTATTTCAAGCTTTAATCCTTTAAAAGTCTGTTTAAAATCTTTTGGAGATCTCATCCACGATATAGCAAATGCACCTGACTGGAAGTCCAAACTGCTCTACCTCTGGTCACCTCCAGGATGGACTTGGGATGGTCACGGAAAGACGACTAAAATCATCCAGGATGATTACCTTTGCAGAGGACTAAGCGAAAAACAACTTGAAATGAGACTTAAAGCTTAGAACAGCTCACCCCAGCATTCGTGAGCACATCTTTCAACCCACGATCCTCAGCCATCGTCTGAATTTGGCATGCGCTCTTAGATTGGTTGAGGCTCTTATCTGCTAGCATCAGCGAATATACGAGATTGGCATAACCAGCTTTCTGGTCCAGCATAGGGATGGCTTTTATAAAAATATCGGTTATCGCCTTTAAACCCAAAGATTTTCTCATGTCCCACATCATGCCTGAAACAAACTGAGAAGCTTTGTGAGCAGAAAGCCCAGCAAACTCCTTATCGGTATATTTAAGAGTATTTTCAGCAGAGCGAAGATACGCAGGGGTTATACAGAGAGTACTCTTCGGTGGACAGCTAAGTTCACACAGATTTGGGTTATCCGTACGAAGAAAAACTAAAAAGTCTGCCAGGCCTTCGTGAAGAACTAACGACTCTCCGAAAGTTGTTCTCAGCGCTAATGTGTAAAGAATATGATGACCCAATTCATGAGATATCACCTCTGGTTCAATAAATAATTTCTGAAGAAGAACGTCATCTCCCCTACCCATTTTGATGGAAGCTACGTCACCCACCTTTACTGCTGGATAATAAGAGGGAGTTCCTGTCCCTCCGCTTGAGGAGTACCCATTAACGGCACCCTCAAGAGCCGTTACGAGAACTCTTGGCCCAGGCCACTCAGCAGGAGCTGTCGCCTGGGCCATAAACCAGTCGGAGTGTTCAGAGATATTTGTAAACAGAGACGTTTCACTGAAACGAAGATCTTTTGATGGATCGGTATCTTGAAAAAAGAAGCTTCGTCTAGCAGAGTAAGCTCTCTTAAAAGAAGCAGGCACATCCGTTTTAAATCGAGGGCTACATAAAGAACCGCCCGAACTGATATCTTTTAGAGTTACAACTTTAAAAACTACGCCATCTGCACTTGAGCTATCTTTAACGTAGATCCGACTTTCTCCATCTGCCAGATCAAAAAATTCTGCGGAGGTCGAGATCACATCTCCTCCTGCTCTTATAGCGCTATAAGGTCTTCCGTCTACTTTGAAGTGCATAGACCAAGCAGCCTTCATATCCTTCCCTGCTGTCGATATGCAGGGGGAATAATCCAGATCATCAACTCGCCCCTTAATATGTAAAGAAAGCAAAACATTAGATAGATCGAAATCAAAATCTTCCCAAGTTAAACTTTTTTCGATTTGCAGACTTGAAAAAGAAGGAAATTGACCTGTCATATAGATCTTGTCATCAATCTTATTCGCAGTCACATATTCCGAACAAAGACGAACATCTTGTTTTTTAAAATAAAACTGCACGTGTTTGGTAGTTCGTCCATCAACAAAGGAAGATGGTTCAAGAACGGGCTCGACAACATCCTGAATTTGAGCAGCAACGGCTGCATAAGCCGATCTTACAAACAAATCATCTTCAGTTAAGGAGGTCTTCTCCGAAAATAAATTCAAAGATTTTGCTGCACTCGACACAGCAATCGTATCGCATTCTGTATCTAAATCCGCAGTTTTTTCTTCTGCTACAGTGGATTTATTACCACCCCCACAATTCATAAGCAAAAAAACAAACACGAAGACATTCAATAAATAGAACGATATTTTTTTGTCTATTTTCATTAAATTCGCTACAGTGAAAACGATTCCTTTTTATTTCTCAAGACCATCATGGTCTTTACCACATCTTCTAAATGGAACAAATTGCTTGTATCTTGGTTATACCATTTTTTATAATAGAAGTAATTCCTTAGAATTAATTTAACATAATTTTTGGTTTCCTTATAAGGAATCCTCTCAATAAAGCAAAGTAAATCTGGGTTTTGAAATTTATTCTTCCATTTCTCAGCTACATTTGCACCAGCATTATAAGCTGACAATGTTAGCACCATGTCATTATAACGATTAAATAAATTATAAAAGTGATGTGTACCTAAAAGAATATTAGACTCTGCCTCAAATAAAAGTTTTTTCTCTCTACGATTATCAACCAGATATTTTTTCACCTTCTTTTCAACGAAATTAGAGCCGATAGCAGAAATCTCCAAACTAGCCGTTTTATCCATAAGCTGCATCAGCCCTTTAGCTCCCGCCTGAGAGACAGCAAACGTGTTAAAAATGCTCTCTTGTCTGATGAGGGAAATAATAAAATCTTTGTCTAAATTCAATTTAGAGGAGTAGTTATTGACAATACTTTCATATCTTTTAGGAAAAAGGATTCGCTCCATCCCAGAGGGAAATTTTGTTCGAAAATTATGTGGAATCTGAGTGTATAACTTTATACTTGTGAGCCAATCCCCAGCTGAATAATGCAAAAGAGCCTTTACTGCACTCTTCTGATATTCATTCTTCTCAACTTCTATTTGGTTGAGTTCACACAAAGCATTCTTTTTGTCACCAAGGATGAGGAGGCTCTTTGCTCTTTCAAGAGCGATTTGATCTTTCTGGCTAAAACCGTCAGTGAAAAAATTTTCATTAAATTTTTGGGAAACAGATGGGTTAAACATGTATCTCTTCCCCGTCACCTGTTCAAGCATAAAATGACCAAGTCCGCCATAGTAAGTAGAAAAATATTCCGAAGCAACCCTCTCCCAGTTGTTGACAGCCATCTCCAAATTACCTAACTCAGCCTGAGCTCTAGCGTTCCAAAACAGGGAGAATCCTGCCGCCGAAACATCCCTTTCCTCAAATGGTTTTTTATCTTCTTCCTCAATCATATTCTTTGTATAAAGGACAACATTGTCCCAGTCCTTAACTTCAGAAAATGATGTGATCAGCGTAGTTATCACTTCTTTTATTTCAGGGTAAGTTGGGAATTTTTCTACAAATTTTCTAAATCCAGAAATAGCATCTTTATAACGTGATTCATTGTAAGAAATATAAGAATCAAGAATTAAAGACTTAGCATAAAAATCTAGATCATTTTCTTTTTCACTTCTCTCCATGATAGCCTGGAGACCTTTTCGAGCATCTGAATTCAAATCAGAATTCCAGTAAAGTTTAGTCAAAGTATAAAAAGATCTAACCCATCCTTTGTATCCATATACTTTTTCCATATCTTCAGAGAAATTTTTCCAAAAGTTCAACCTGGCGGACAACCCACCTTTTGACCGATAGCAAGACCCTATTTCATCTCCAGAATCCCAAACATTATCGATTTGAGGAGTTGATGACTTTTGATCCTTCTTCATCACTACTCTTAAATTTTTAAGCGCTTCTTCACAAAAACCAGACCTAGCCTTATAATCTACAAAATAATAGAACTTTTTGTCTGTATTATGCTGTTTTCTTTTTACATTATATTTATATTTTAAATCTTTATTGTTTTTAACAAAATCAAAAATCTTTGAAAGTTCTGGATATTTAGATTCTAATGACAGTATTTTATCTTTTGTTTTATTTTTTGAAAAAACTGGAACAGCATCTAACATCGACTTAACCACATCTAAAGAGTAGTCCTCATCCTGAATAGGACTTAATAATTTTAGATAACTGTCTATAAATTCTAAACTACCATTCAGAACGACGGATCTATCCGACATATCTCTTTTTATTTTTCTTCTACTGGGACAGCTTTTTACGTAATGAGAATCATTTGAAAAAATCATATTCTGGAAGATGCCGTCACTTTTTGGACTTTTTTCTAAAATCTCTTCCACAATATAAGGTGCAAGAGCAGGATAAAACCCCTCTTTCATCTTAAATTCATCGAGATCTTTTCTTAAATTTAGGAGATAACTTTCATCTAAATTTTGATCTGATTTAATTTTTTTAAAATAAACATAAAATTTATCCCTCTCATACTTTTGACTAAAAAGGTCCGTGCTTTCAGGAGAGAAGTTGAGGGTATCCCTAGAATCTTCAAAATGAGATATCCAATCCAACAAATCCTGATCAAAAGCAACATTGGCCTTTCTGTCTAAGATCGGAGAAGAACCCCCAACAATTGGATCAGAAAAGCCATCATTTGAACACAGAGAAAGAACAAGAGTCGTTATGATCTGAAATTTTTTAATTTTTTTTAAATTCAATAACATGTGACTCTCATCATTATAAGTTCATCAGTCAAATTGAATGAACTTTGTCTTCTTTTTGAAATTCAAAACCTGGAAGAAAAGGAGCTTCATCTTCTCTTTTGACAGATGAGATGATATGAATTTGAAGGTTACCAGATTCTAAAACTAACTCTTTTAAACAACTGTCTAACCGATTTACTAGGATATGCGCTATCTTCTGAAATTTTTTTTCAGAAGATAGTTCAATCAGTTGGTGATAGTATACCCGCACTAAATGAGACAGAGCATTCAACGCTGCCATCTCCTCATGGCTATAATCCATAATCCCATTTATATGATCGACTAAATCGAGCAAAAGCTTAATATCGCCCATAATTGCAGACAATTTATATTCGGCCCCCCCTCTTCCAGACTCCCAACAATCCACACCTATTTCAAGCATCTTTCTTTGAACGACAAAGGAAAGGTCTGAAATGGTCTGCAAAATTTGAACAGATATGGACTGGGCAGATTCAATTTTGACATCTAAGCGGGAGGAAGGATTTAGAGCGACATCATAAATTTCCTTGCCTTGAAGACGGTCCACCCATGATTCGCCGTCTAGAACGAAAGATGTTAAAACCATGCCATCCTTAACAAATGCCTTATCTATCCATTGAAGAGCCTCACCTAGGTTACTTATCGGTAACGGAATAGGTATTTCTTTATTCCCAAGAAAAAACTTTTTAAGCATGATTTACACCATTAAATTTATACTTCTTTTAAACTTCTTTTTGAGAATGTACTGACCCTTCCTTTTGAGAAGAAATATATTTATCGAGCGATTTTTTTTCTTTTCTATTTTGGATAATTTTATTTTTCAGATACTGAATTTGACTCATCATGGAGATCTGAAGATTAGAATCAACTTTTTCAAGATTTTTCAACAAGAATTTAATTTTTTCTTGGTACGATTCAGACTTTGGAGAGACCATTGCATCGTATGCTTTAAAATTGTAAAAACAATGCTTCCTTAGTTGAGAGAAATTCAATATGTCATCCTCACTACACGAGTCGATGATTTCGAAAAAATCTAAAGTCCTCTGTAGACAGCAAGATAACGCATTCTCAGCTAAGGACAAGTAGTCTCTGGTTTGACTTTTCATAACAAGGCCAGTCATAACAAGACCAGATCATTTGGAAATTACAGATATTCGGGTATAATGAGTTATTTTATTGAATTTTTGGAGAAGAGTCAAAGCTTTCTAAAGAAAATCAACTTGCGGAGAAGACAGCTGTCCTGAGATCTTGATTTTAAACATGCCTTCTGAATTACTGCGATTGAAGATAGTATCTAAAATAAAACCAATCTGCTCTTTAAATGCTCCCCGCATGCTGAGTAACATATCTACATCCATCTGTGATTTATCAAACTTTTGCTTTTGAATAATTTTACCATGGATCGCTAACTCCAGATCTTGAGACTTAAATAATGAACTCTGATCTATCGCTATCTGTCCACTGTTAGAAACCGCCTTAAACAAAGCTGAGTCAAACACCTGATTTGGGAGCTGTAAGCCTTTATCAAAGTCAATCGTTGCACCTTTAACGTCGAAGGACGTCTCTCCTTTAGACTGACTTACGTCGTCAGAATTTAAATTCAAAGAGACTTTCGAGTTCAATTTACCTTTGATTTCAATTTTTTCTAGCAAAGGTTTCAATAAAGCATTCGTCCCTTCATTATTGGCTTTAGCGCTTAATAAGAAATTGACGATATCTCCAAATAAAAAATCTTTAGCGTTAAAATCGATACGTTTTGGAAGAATAGATTCCTTGCCTATCTTTAAAATATCAAAAAGACTGATCGACCCACTCAACTCGATCCTGCCATTGCTCTCGTCTACAATTTCCAGATCAGCTGTCAAATTACCAATCAATAAGCCCAAAAAACTAAGCCTGACACTGAGCTCATTAAATGTAAATTGCTTCCCACCCATAGGGTTATAAATCGTAATCTTCTCGGCTTTTAAACCAAGAGGAAACCGGGACTTTAACTCTCCAACTGTTAAATTAAGCTGTGTGACATTCGAAATTTGGGCCGAGAGGCCCTCCTTCAGAATGTTATAGGGAAATGATAGGTACAAAAAAAACATGAAACTAAAAAGACCGACTAAGGAATATATAAAAAAACGTCGAATTCTTTTCATTCCATCCTCACCTGAGTCTATAGGTTGCCAACACTGTAGCTACGGAGTAAAAGACTCGTATCAAAAAAATGCTTGTTGCCGTAGATTCCAGTTATTTTTAATTCTTGAACTCTTAAATAATGACCTGATTTTTCTATTTCAATAATGAAGTCAAGCAACTTTGGGATAGAGATATTAGGAAGCCGCATATCTACCTGAACTTCCTTAACCTTTTCCGAGAAAGGATTAGAGCTGTTGAGCAGAACCGTCTTCTCTGAAATATCTTTGAGAGGAATGGATTTATCATGAGACAGTTTTTCAAAAAAAGGCTTCAAATTGAGATCTTGCGTCTTTCTCTTGATGGTCACAAGAAGCTTCTTAAATCGTTTATCTTCTAACTGCTGTTCGACTTTATACCTTCTCAACTCTTTTAAGGCTAAGAAACTATCACTCAGGCCCTTCTCTAAAGCTGACACCCTGGAAAAATATAACGAAACAGAAGCAAGAACAAAGAGCGTCAGAACCCCAACGCCAACACCAATCGACGCATTTCTTTGCGCAGCCGACAGCTTATAGAAACTATCTAGTAAAAAATCGAGTCGTTCATTATTGTGACCAAGTATTTTTGACTTAATACCTTTGGTCAAAGCTGATAATTTTCGTTGCATCTCTTCTAATACAGCATTCATAGAGAATACTTCCTAAATTTCTTAACTATAGTTTTGGAGAATAAGTAATCTCAATAACAGCAATCTTGATATCCGTTCCCGGCTTCGAATCGGAAGATTTTTCAACAACATCAGTAAATGACGAAACACTTTTCAAAGATTCCTTAAATTTTGATAGAGTATCAAAAGAGTCCGCTTCGATCCTTAAGCGCAGCAAACCAGTCCCATCAGGCTTATCTGCAAATTTATATTCCACTACCTCTACACTCACATTTTTAGGCACACTTTTACTCAACTGCTCGAGAGAAACGAGCGCGCCACTGCTCTTATTCCCAGAGATAAATTGCTCTGAGGCTTGACGATTAGCCTGAATGCTCTCCTGCAGATACGCCATGCTATCTTTATGAAACTTGTCGAAAGTCGATTTATTTGATTTTAGTCTTTTCTTCAGCTCGGGAAAGGACTCTACTTCTTTATTGTAAAAAGTCTGAACATTCTGAGTTTCTCTTTGATAAATAAAGTATTTAACCATATAGCTGAAACTAAAGAGAAGAAGTGCAACTGCAATGATCTTAAAGACAGTTCCTGCAACTTTTAAGACAGCCTCATAGTCCTGTACATAAGCAAACTCACCCTTTCTCATATTGATCTGCGAGTGCCTCTTTACCGAGGTTACAGCCCTCAGACCAATCGCCAAACCCTGAGCCATGATGGGAAAACTAGCATTAAGAGCAGGATCCATTTTCAAAGTATTGCCAGGTTGATTATAAACCGACTGCACTTCTAGTTGCTGAGTAAGATAAACATCAAAATTCTTCAGGAGAGTGGTACCTCCAGACAAAAATATCTTCTCGACAGGTGCCTTCTCCCAATTTTTAAAGGCATAAAGAGTTCTGCCTAATTCCTTAACGATGGCATTCGAAGCCACTGTGATACGGTCAGCAACGACTCTATCCTCTTTTGAAAGTTCTATACCAGAACTTTGGTCGGTAAGAACCATACTCACTCTATGCTTAAGTCTCTGGGCTTCTGTGAAGCTTATCTCAAGGTCCCGAGCCAAAAATTCAGTAATATAGCGTCCACCCAAATTGATCGATCTGAACATCCGAAGAATACCACTTTGCACAAGACAAACTGACGTTTTTTCGTGGCCTATATCGACAATGCCATAACAACGACCAGGATCCATCTCAAGGTATGGGCACAAGTTATAAAAAGACAGACTGTCGATATCAACAAGCTTGGGATCTATTTTAATTTTTTGTAAATAGTCCAAAAAGCTCTTAAGAAATTCCTTCTTAGTCATAACGACTAAAGCTATCGTTTTCTCATTCATCGTACCCAAAATTTGGTGATCAACAATCATGTCGCTCAAATTAAAAGGAACTTGATCCTCTATCTCAGCAAAAACAGCAGCTTCGACCTTGCTTGGATCAGAGAAGCCAAAGGGCATGATACGACTCGAAATATATTGCCCAGGCATGGCTGTAATAATTCGATCTGCCACGATATGATTTTCTTTAAAAATCTGCTCCAAGCAAGCTGGTATCAAGGCATCTGCAGGCATATTCTCAATAGAAGGGATCACTGTTTGATAAAAACCAGCAATTTCATATGACTTGAAATGATTGTAGATTTCCACTATTTTTATGGAATAACTACCTATGTCAAGTCCTATAATTCTTTGCATGATACGACCCTTCAACCCTACACGTTTTAAGTACTTCGGAGCTCTTCCACAGCGGCACTAGTTTGGAGACATTACTATTGTCTACCCTATCAGGTGATACTGTCAAACCCAGCAAAAAAAGATTCAGCGATCTTACACCTTGAACAAAGAACAAGCCTCATAACAATCTGTAATATAAGATCTGATACGAACGTTTTGTCGTCTGCTTATCTCGGGAATTTTCAGTCTCCTTAGGCATAATTTTACGTAGTACAACTGTCAACTTCTTTGTTTGATCACCCGTTCCGGCTTCTACTTCAACCCGAAGGACCATAGTTCTTCTATCAAACCAGTTAAGCGGATTTGCTGCTTGATCATTCGCTTGAAATTCAAAAGATGTTAATGTTTTCAAGGTTTCTTTGACATCCTTCAGCACTACCGTTTTTTTCTTTTTCAACTCTGTAAGAGTTGTCCAAAACTTCTCAGCAGAAGAACTACGTGCCTCTGGAATGAGGCAAGATAGAACTTCAGGGGAAACTGTATTTAAATTGATGAGAGACTTACTAACCGAAGCGACTGGTTTGAAGGGATACACCGTCAAATACGGTGAAAAAACCCTATGAATCTCATCATCCCAACCAGCGATAAGCTTAAGTTCATCGACACTATCTAGGGGTAAAGCTTTGACATTATACGGTGGTTTTTCAGCTTGATAAGCAGAATTTCTATCGTTGAGACCAGTCTCTGGTGACACTGTATCCGCGGTCGAAATGAAATCCTTAATCCTATAAGCCAATTGCTCCCCAGTTATGTTTTTCGAATCCAGAAAAGCCTTCTCTACAGGACAAGAAAATAAGGCGATGAGACGAGCAATCACCCACTCACATCGCCCCTCTGAACAGTCATTAACATTGATCCGAGCGCTCTCATCTGTGATCTTCACTGAGAATTGATCTTCAAAAAGTCGCATTTGGGAAGCGACTTTCTCTGAAAAAACACCCTTAAGATGAAAGGGATCATCTCCTTCTTTGACACCACTACTGGTTGCTAAAAGGAGGTCAACCGTAGAAGCTCCGATCGGTGGCAGCTCATTCATCGAAGCCCATAGACTGGACTCGTCATCTGCAAGAGGCTTTTTTGAACCGAGAGGAGGATCTGCACTCTGAAACAGGTCTATGGCCCAGCTGACCGAAACAAGAAAGAGAGCAAGGTTAAATCCAGACTTGCTCAGGTACTCCGCTTTAATCTGATCCCGAGTCGAGACTGTCAACTCCATATTCACCCTAGACGTAATCAAGAGATCAGCTACCAGACCGACCATGGTCATGATACTGATCAAAGCGATGAGGAGGGATATACCACTCTCCCGCTTCTTTTTCGGAATAGAGCCAGCTACCTCTTCAGAAGCTGGCTCAGACCCGTCCAATGCTTGAATCTCTTCTAAGCTCTTCAACAAATCACCTCAATCTGAACGAAGTGCTTTTCTGCTTCAGTTCAGGAAAGTCTAGAGCATAGGGCAGATAAACGGCAGTACTAAACTGATCCATATTATCATCCTTATCCCCAGAACTTCCCTCCCTATCGAGGGCCTCCTGTGTCCAAACTCGCACAGTTATACGAACCATGTGAGGGAGCTTATTCGCTGTATCACCTTGCGTACTATCCCAACGGTCAGTGGCCCAGTCATCGCCATTCCAATACTCTAACTTCACAGAAGCAATATCTTCGGCCAAAAGCTGCATCTGTGGTTTTTCTTTAAAGTTTTCTGGAACCCTCGGAGTCTCTCCACGATAAAGATTTTTTCGACTGGGGTTTTTCTTTGACTCTTTCACCTCATAGACCACATAGGAAAGATCAGACTCCTTGCTATCTGCTTTCAACGACTTGTGCCCCATATAGGTCATAGAAAGGATGCTCGATTCCCCCTGCTGCTCAATTTGAAAAATAGTCCTCTTCCTCCCCCCTGTTCGAATACTATCTTTATTTGACAGTAAAAAAGCATGACTAAGATCCCGATTGAGACTTTGTAAAACGACATTTAACCTACGAGTGACCTGAGAGTCTCGACTTAACGCTAGGCGAATATCAAAAGAGTTTTTCAAAACCTGAGAAACTGCAAAGACTATAGACATCAGGATACTCAGCGTGACGAGAACCTCGAGCAGCGTAAAACCCGAATGATGTTTCGATGACATTCTCAGCAAATCACCCTCCCGCAGTGCAAAGATCGGTTTTCGGGTCTCTTTTTCCTCCCGTACACTTGGCTACACAGGTCTTAGCAGCGTTTGGCTCAAAGCCTTCTTTACAAGCTTTCACACATTGATCACCGTCCGCAAAAGGCAGCTCTGGCGTGGAACATATAATTTTCTTCTCTTCCACCACACCTAGCTCAGGGGCTTTCAAACCTTCTGTAAACGGATCAAGTTTCTGCTGTGCTGTCATAAGATAAGTCAGCTCTACACTGTCTCGACGCGTCCCTTCGGTCCAGTAGACCTCAACATGAGCAATTTTCAAGATCTCATCACCCAGGATAGATTTCACCTGATCCTTGATGAAATCACCCATTCCACCACCAGCATCACCACCTGCTTCCTCTTTTTTAGCTCCACCTCCCGTCATGAGATCTACGATAGGTAAATCCCATTTCTCCATACTGACATCGTATTTGAAATTGCAATCGAATTGGGGATCTTTTGAACAGATCTTCTCGTCAAAGTCTCGGCCCTTTTCGTTGACGTTCATCTCTTTCACTTCATAGAACTTCCAAGCATACTCAACCTGAGTCATCACGGCTTTTGCCAACCAAGTTGCCTGAGTAACCTTATGCTGGTAAGTGCTAAAAATAATGGCTGTCCCTTGAACAGAGCTAATTTGAATAATCATGGTCACCATGAGGCCTAAGGCGACCATCGTTTCAAGAAGAGTAAAACTTGATTCTTTTGATCTTTTTTTAAGACTCATCGTCGAGTTTCTGCAGGTCGATATCATCATACCCACTATTTATGATGGATTCTCCGGCATAAGGCTGAGTGACTAATGTGTAGGGCTGCTTTTCCTGGTCCAAAGCATCATCCCCTAAGCGATAAAATATATGCATGAAAGCTTTTTCCACGTATCCTATCGGTAAAAAATAGATACGACCATGAGCCTCAGGTCCTAAACTTTCAAGAGATAAGATGGAGGGATGATGCTCAGCTTGCATGTCTTTTATGATGAGAATAGAACCGAGAGTTCTTTTCTCGCTCCATTCTTCTGAGTTCACCCTCGACCATCGCACAGCCGTCAGATCTGCCTTGGCATTGATCACACAGGACACCTGTTTGATCTTCTCATCACTTCTTGCCTGCGTGATTGGCTCACCTACTAGCTCCTCAAACTTTTCAAAACGTGCCAGACTTTCATGATACCTCTCTTCTTCTTCCCTTGTCGAAGGTTCCGAAAGAATTTTATCAGCCCCTAGATAAAAATCAGCCCTATCGGCTTCTTCCAACCAATAATCACCCGTCTGAAGGTGAAAAACCATGCGATAAGCTTTTTTATTTAAAACAGCGGCATCGAAGGCGGAGCGTATATCCGTATTGAGTTGACTGAGAAGATGAGCAACTTGAGTCTCCTGCTGTAAGCCCAAAGAAGGGGCTGCCATCGTATAGGTGATAGCAAGCAGGGAGATCACGATCAAGATTTCAATGAGAGTAAACGCTCGACTGTTTCTTCTCAGCCACAACATGTCCTACTCTCCAGCTGGAGCGGCATCTCCACTTGCAGGAGCGGCAGCTCCGGCGGCTTCCTCTGGATAGACAACATCGTCCGGGGTACCAAACGCACCATCTATACCAGAAGAAATAATCTTATATTTCATGCCGTCTGACTCGTAGTTATATTTATTGCCCCAAGGATCTTCGAGAACTCTTTCCTCTGCGTATGGTCCTCTCCATTTTTTATTCCCCCCAGCTGGCTCTTTGATCAACGCATCGAGTCCTTGCGAAGAGTTCGGATACTTGCCGTTATGAACTTTATACAATTGTAGAGACTGGGATAAATTGCCCATACCGATCTTAGCCTGATCCTGCTTTGCACTGTCTGCAGACTGAGTAACCGTTCTGGCTAAAACAGCCATCAAGGTAACGAGTAGGGCAACGACGATCAAAATTTCCAATAAGGTCATCCCCTTCTCGTGAGACCTTTTCCTCAATTGATATTCGGTTTGACTTAAGCTCATCCAACAATCTCCTGTCTGATTAAATATCTAGGATACCCTACGACTTTGCGGGCTCGTTCCTAATTCCAATTAGCGCATCTGTCCCATAATAGATAGCATAGGGACTAACATAGCGACAACGACAACGACAACGATCCCCCCCATGACCATAATCATGAGAGGCTCAATCAATGATATCATTGTCTCGATCTTTCTCTCTACTTCTGCATCATAGGCGACGGCGACATGCTGTAACATCTGTTCAAGCTCTCCGGTCTTCTCCCCAGTTTTGATCATATGAGTTACCAGAGGAGGAAACAGCTTACTCTTCTCAATCGTCACACCAAGACTCTCACCTTCTTGAACAGACAGTTTCGCTTGACCAATGGCGTCAGCTATCGGTTTGTTATTGATGATATTCTTAGTGATCTCGAGGGCCGTGATAATAGGAACCCCAGAGCTCAAGAGTGTCGAGAGTGTCTTCGT
The DNA here is from genome assembly GCA_017985985.1 of Oligoflexales bacterium. GTDB lineage: Bacteria > Bdellovibrionota_B > Oligoflexia > Oligoflexales > Bog-1112 > JAGNWK01. The sequence continues at coordinate 11,530 of JAGNWK010000028.1, read as the reverse complement.
AAATTTAGAGACATTCAGACGCAAAACAATCGGCCCAAAGATCGGCACCTTCAGTGAGTAGCGATCAAAGATCATCCTGCCACTTTCCGAATTATACCAAGCTCTGAATATAAAATAAACTGCCATAGCAGCTGCAATAAAGAGATACCAACGATTTTGAAGTAAAGAAGAAAAATCGATAAGACTTTTCGTGTACCAAGGAAGAGTGACCTTCATACTCGTGAAGACCCTCTGCAGTTTTGGTACGACACTAATAAAAATATAGGCGATGATCCCTACAGAAGCCAAAATCATGATAATAGGATAGGCTAAGGCCCCAAAGACCTGACCTTGAACGGCCACCTGATACTCTTGAAAATCAGCAAGTCTTTGGAGAACAAGCCCCAAGCTCCCTGAACTTTCGCCAGCTTTCACCATGTTGACATAGAGACGATTGAATGTATTAGGGAAAGCGGACATAGCATCACCCAAAGACTTTCCTTCAGACACCGCGTCCTTTAGAGCTGAAAGCGTGTTCCTCAGCACCGGCGTTTCCACCTGTTCTGTGAGTGCTTTCAAGCTCTCATCTAGGGGCACGCTGGCTTGCTGCAGAGTGGCAAACTGCTTCGTCATCACAGCCATATCAGCCAACTTCACTTTTGGCTGGAAAAAATTAAATCCCTTTGTCTGCCCCTTGGCTAAGCTCACTTCCTCTTTGAGTTCCGAGGCAATCACTTTCTCTTTCGTTTTCAGCTTTTGCCGCGCAGCTTTTATAGACTCAGCCTCGACCTTACCCTTACGGGCAGCTCCAGATGAAGTGTCATAACCTTTGTAAAGATAAATGGGCACAGGAATCTACTCCTTGACCTCTTCCGTCTGTGTTTTCTGGATAGCCTCATCCATGGACGTAAGACCTTCTAAAACTTTGGAGATAGCTGACTGTCTCAGAGTGATCATCCCCGCCTCAATCGCCTGTTTTTTTATCGCATTCGAATCGGGTGTCCTCAGAAGAACATCCCTCAGTTTATCATCCATAACGAGAATCTCATGAACCCCCATCCTGCCCATATAACCTTGGCCAAAGCATTTCTCGCAGCCTTTACCATGTCGATAAAGAATTTTGTCTACAATCTCTTCTCTTTTGATCTCCATCAGTTTGAGCTCTTCATCTGTAGGCTCATGAACAACACGGCATTGGAGGCACAGTCGACGAATCAGTCGAGTGGCTAATACACCTAGTACAGCAGAAGCAATCTGGAAAGGTTCAATACCAAGGTCGTTCAACCGTGTAATCGTCGAAGGAGCATCGTTCGTATGCAAAGTTGAAAAGACTAAGTGACCTGTCAGCGAAGCTTGAACTGCAATTCGGGCAGTTTCTTCATCCCGGATCTCACCGATCATGATGACATCTGGATCCTGCCTTAAAATAGCTCGCAAACCCTCACTAAAGGTCAGACCAATCTTGGACTTTACATCAATTTGACCTACCCCAGGAAGCCTATATTCCACTGGATCTTCAATGGTGAGAATATTGATATCGGAACTGTTGATTTGAATCACAGAAGAATAGAGCAGGGTCGTTTTACCGGAACCCGTAGGACCAGTGACGAGTATAATCCCATGTTTTTGGTTGATCAGCCTCGTCCAAGTTGGGAAGATTTTTGGCGAAATCCCCATGTCTTCCAGTCGCTTCACCCCTGCCGATTTGTCGAGTAAACGCATAACAATACGTTCCCCATGGGCAGTTGGCAGCACACTGAGCCTGACGTCTACATCTTTCCCCGCAACCTTTATACTGATACGACCATCCTGAGGAACCCGCTTCTCAGCAATGTTAAGTTTACCAATAATTTTGATACGAGAGACGATAGAGCCAAGATGCCTCTTAGGCACTTGCATCTTGTCATGCAGACTACCGTCAATTCGAAAGCGAACCATGATCTCATTTTCATAAGGTTCGATGTGAATATCAGAGGCTCTTTCCTTGACGGATCGAGACAAAAGACCATTCACGAGACGGATAATTGGCTTTTCATCGTCTGACGACTCCAAAAGATCTCTCGTCTCATCCAGATCTTCAACCGCATCGATATCGGGGACATTCAACTCATCTATAACTTTTTGAGAGGCATCGTGCGATCGTTCATAAACTCGATTGATGCTGTTGCTGATCATCCCTGGCGTGCAGACAATCATGTTGATATTGGTGGAAAGAATCAGCCTGAGATCATCCAATGGAAAAATATTGAGAGGATCCGCAACAGCGACGGTCACGTTGAAGTCATCGCGAGCAACGGGAAGAACCAAATTGTCTCGACTGAACTGGATCGGAATATCTTTGATAAGCTCTGGGTCTATATCATTGATCGGGAGTTTCTCGTAATAAGGCAGATCGAGCTGATAGGCCAAAGCCTTCAGCATGTCTTCCTCACTTACCATTTCTTTCTCAATCAGCAGCTCACCAAGTTTCTTTTTATCTCCTCCTTGCTGCATGCTGATCGCTTCTTGCAGCTGAACTTCGGTGATAGCCTTTGTTTCGATAAGAATCTCGCCAAGAGATTTTCTCGTCGATTTACGCATCTGGCCTTGTGGCAAATCACTCCACTTCGGAATTTTCCTATCCCCACCATCAGAGCCTGGAGGCGGAGGAGGAAGTCCGGATGAAGGATTGTTATTTTCTGATTCCTGGTCAGACATATATCGGTCTTTCCTCAATCATGGGTTGTTATCATCAGCCGGAGCTTCAAAAGCAGGTTCAGGCGCTGGAGCTTCAGGTACGTTCACTGGAGCGCTCGAACCACCCCCTGAACCCCCTAGATCTGGACTTACAGGGATAGGCAAAGTCACTTCCCTTTCACGACTCGCTTTCTCAGCATGACCCACTTCTTGAAGAGCCTCCTCTGTTTTACTTTCAGCTGAGTCTTTCTTCTCAGGATCGGACTCGTAGCCTCTCACCTTGAGGAAATCTTTTCTGTCTTGATCCAGTCTTTTCTCTTCTAACTCATCGAGCTTAGTCGGCCTATAAGTACCACTCTGGTCAGAAGGCAGTTTCTTATAGAAGTCGCTATCTTTAACATCTGAACCGTACATGGTGGTCAGATACTGATCTCTCTCTGCTATTTTTTCCTTATAGATAGCTGCCAGATCGGCAGCTCCGTTGACTTCCCTTGGCGTCAAGAACATCGCCAAATTCTTCATGGTGTCTTTCTTTTCCGTGTTGCGGAACAGCCATCCTACGATAGGGATGTCACCAAGCAGTGGGATCTTCTTAAAGCTGTCCGTGCTGCTTGTTTGAATAAGACCAGAGATGACCACCGTCTGTCCATCTTTTACAGTCACAATCTGCTTTGATTTACGCTTACTGATATTGGGTGTTCCATTACCCGCTGTACCCGAGATGGAGTTAGCCTCCACATTGATCATCATGGTGATATAACCAGATGTACTGAGATTTGGCTTTACTGTGAAAGTGAGCTCTACCGTTTCGTTGCCGTACTTATCCTCAGCTACACCATTCACAACCGTGGACCCCTGTTTGAAGTAAATCTTTTCCCCGACAGAGATCACAGCTTCTTCGTTGTTAGAAGTGAGGATATGTGGACTGGACAGAACCCTCGTATTGCCATCATTCTTTAGGATATTGATAACAGCACCGGGAGAGATATCTCCAAGTCCAGGAACCTTAAAGGAGGCTCCCGACAAGATTCCTATGCTCATATCGGAGCCAAAAGCAGCAGCTGCACCTGCAGCGCTAGCTGCTCCTGAGGCCGTGACCCCAGCAACTGTTCCAGCCTGCCAACCTGTTATGACCTTTGAGCCGCTCCCATCTTTATTGGCAGATCCCCCTAAAAAAGAGCTCTTAAAGTTAAAGCCGTTTTCTTGGTTCAGATCGAGGATATCTGCTTCTATGTAAACCTGACTTCTGCGCATGTCTAATTTACGAATAATCGAGTTCAAAGCATCGTAAGCTGTACGACTGCCTGTGATCAAAAGAGAGTTTGAAGAGTCATCCGAGGTGATCTTAAGTCCATCACCCAAATCCGATACAGCCACATCTCCACCAGCAGCAGGACCTGCTGCCTTAACGGGAGGTCTACGAAAACCAGCAGCGTTTTTACCCCCAGAAGTAAGAGCGGAAAGAGTGGTTGCTAACTTCTTAGCATCGGCATAGTCCAAGGGACGAACGTGAATAGTGGACTGACTCGCTGGATCATCGAGAGGGACATCGAAAGTTTTGATCAGATCACGGATGTCGTCCACCGTACGAGGAGGACCGAAGGCAATTATAGAATTGCTTTTTTCATCACTCATGATCTTGAAAGAGTTTGCACCGCCTCTTTTATTTTGCAGAGCTGTTTTTAGAATTTCATTCAGCTTATCGTAGATACCTTTCGCATCTGAGTATTTGATAGGAATAATCAAGATTTTTGGTTGCTGCGTTTGAACATCCAAAAGTTCTAGGATCTCGAGAATTCTCCTCACTTTGAACCCACTGTCACTCACAATCAGCGTATTGGTAGGTTCATAGACGAACAGCGAGCTTGAAGAAACAAGTTTTGTCAAAGTTCCTTGAATTTGCTTAGCGTCGACATACTTGAGGGGGATGATCTGAGTGATAATTTCATCCGTGCGAGGTGCCCAGCCGGATCCGGTGAAAGTCTTTAAATTATCCTTAGCAGCTGTGCTGATTTTCATAATTTTGATAACTTTTCCGGTCTCAACTGTCGTCAGTTTCAAAAGATTCAAAGCTGACAAGAAGGCCTGATAAGCCTCTTCCTTTGTCACTTTTTTGGGTGAAATAATCTGTACTTTTCCTGACACGTTCCTATCGAGAATAACGTTCTTACCTGTCCAAAGAGCTATCGCCTTAATGATATCCTTGATCTCGGTCGGTTCAGGGAAGTCCATATTCACTAGTTCTTTGCCAGATGGCAGATTTTCAGCTCCGCCCACTTTCTTATCATCAGGACTAGCTCCTGCAGGAGTGGCTGGAATCACTACAGTGGGGATAGGGGCTGATTTCATCATGGCAGGTGAAGTCGTCTTCGAGTCAGCTGTAGGTGCCTTCGCTTCTGCCACTGCTGAGGGTGCAACTGCATCCTTCTGATCTGGCACGACTGTCTTTGTCGCAGACGCTGGTTTTTGAGAATCCGATACCATCTTCAAATCGCTGGCAACAGCTTCAGTCGGAGCCGATGTTCCACCTTTTTTTGTATCTTTTAAAGCGACACTTCCCACCGGTTCCGTTTTTGCTGGAGCCGTTTTTACTGGAACCGTTTTTGCTGGAGCCGTTTTTGCCTGTTCAGTCTTTACGGGAACAGGGGACTTTTCTATGGCAGAGCCAGCTTTCTCCGTTTTTGCTGAACTAGTCCCGGCCTGTCCAGCTTTCTCCGGAACGGGAGACTTCGTCAGCAAGGCAGAGCCGGCTTTCTCTTTTTTGACTGGAGCCATCGGCTCAGTTTTCACAGCAGCGGGAGACTCCGCTTCCAATGCTGGGCTAACTATCTTTTCTGCTTTTCCTGCAGGAGGTATAGTCTTGCCAGGTGCGTCAACAGCATATGCTGACTTCGAAATCAATGCTAAAAAAAGTAAGAAAAAAGAAGTTTGAACAAGCTTCGTCCTAGGGGACAAAACATTCCCAACATCCATCTTCTTCATGCCATAAACTCTCATAAACCACCCTCCTTGGTACCCACAGCTCCCTACGACCTTGGGAGAAGCATCAAAAAATTTCTCAAGGTTTAACTCCGACTTTTTTCTCATACAGAGCCATCACATCCTTGTCCCCATACAGAATATGTGGGGTGATGAACACCAGTAAGCGACTCTCACTATCCTCCTTCACCAGACTTCTAAACAACCAACCTAGAAAGGGAATTTCAGCTAACAGCGGAACCTTATTCTCTGAGACATTTCGGCTGATCTGCCGAAAACCTGAGAGTAAAGTTGTTTGTCCATTTTTAAGAATGACAACTTGAGTGAATTTTTTCTTATTAATGATCGGGGTAGAATTTTCAGTCAGTCCTGTGACGCTTTGAGATTCTCCCTTAATTTTTAAATTCAGGCTTTCTGAACCTGTGATATGAGTATGAATATTGAGATTGAGATCGACATTTTCTTTTTGATATTCCTTCTGATACAGACCTGACGCATCAATTCCACCTTGATTGCTATAATAAAATGAATCTCCGACAGTTATTTCTGCATCCTCATTATCAAGCGTCAAAAGATAGGGGGAAGAAATATTCCTAGTTCCCTTGTCATTTTTGACGACTCGAACAAGAGCACTCGGGTTTACAGTTCCTAAGCCTTTAATCTTCACTGAATTGCCACTCAGAACACCCATAATCCAATCGTCTTTCAAAGCGGCCAGTCCTCCACTCCCACTCGCATCACCGCCAGCAGTGGATAGACCCTGAGCTCCTCGACCTGCCTGCCATCCCACTACAGTCTGAGAGCGACCACTCAAGCCAAGAAGAAAAGAGGGGTCCCACTCTACAGCCAATGATCCGTTCAACTCAAGTATTTCCACTTCAATAAAGACAAGATCCTTCTTACGATCTAAGCGGCGAATGATAGGTTCAGCACTCCTCAGCTCAGACGGACTGCCTGTGAGTAAAAGAGAATTACTCGCTTCATCTGACAAAATCTTTAAACTGCCTACGGTTGAAAATGAATCTCCCCCTGCAGGAGACGCCGGATTCGCCCCTGCTCCTTGTGATACCGCGTCCTCTTCCACTCTATTGCTTTGGACTCGTCTCCGCTCACCCGAGGCCAAAGCTGTTAAAGTGCTGGCGATGTTTTTTGCTTGCGCATAAAACAAGGGATGCATACGAAAATTAGATTTAACATCATTTTTTGCAGCTGAAAGATCGTAGTCATGCACAAATTTCTTAATTTTTTCAAAAACAGCACTCGACCCGAAAAAATAGATAGCATTGCTTTTTACATCATTGAGAAATTTCGTCTGAAGCTTTTCTTTTGGCGTCAGTAAATCTGTAGCGATCTCATTCAGTTTCTCAAAGACCTCCTGAGAAGGCCTATAGACGATCGATATCTGCTTAAGCTTGTTATCATCCATATCTTTTGCATCTAGAAAAGCGACTAACTCTGCGAGCCGCCTCAGATCAAACCCTGTCCCTATCGCAAGTAGGAGATTCGAAGATTCAAATACATACAAAGCTTCTCCCGAATAAACTCGAGTCAAAATCTTTTTAAGGTCCTCAGCTTTGATATTTTCTATCTTAAAAATTTTAATAATAAACTGTTCTGTCCTAGGCATAGCCTTCCCTTGCTCGGAGTAGATTTCTAAACCGTAAGGTTGGGCCTGTTTGACCGGCACGATCTTCATCGCACTGCTTGTCTCGACAAGAGTAAAGCCCATACCTTTGAGGGCAGCTAAAACTAGTTCATAAGCTTCTTCATAAGCAACTGACTTTGCCCCTATGATTTGGATCTGACCATTCAAACTTGCGTCAAGAATAATATTCTTATGACTCAAAAAGCTAAGAATCTTAACAGCCTTTTTAACGTCTAGCATTTCAGGAATCTCTAGCATCTTCTGAGAAACTTGGGGAAGGACACCTGAAGGTACGAGGGAAGATTCAAGAGCTTGTACATTTTTCGCCATGAAAACAATAAGGGCTGCAAAAAAAAACTTAAAAGCACAAGAGCATCTTCTTTGCAGGATTAAGAAATTTCCCATGGCTCCTACTTAATCTGGACTAAAATTGTTTGAGGTGTTTTCGCTTTCCTTAAGATATGCAGTCTTATCTCTCTCTGATCTAAAAAAGCCTGATAAAGAGAAAATCCACTATCTGCCTGGAGGACGGTATCGTTAACCTGCGTAATCACATCTCCATCCGTTAAACCAATTTTTTCAAAAATGGTTCCTGGATCAATAGCATATATCTTGAATCCACCTACACTTCCATCGGCAATGACATAAGGGACCAGACGAGCAGACTGGATGATTTTTCCAAAGCCAGGTCCCAATTCGGACTCCACCCACGAAGACTGAAGAACCACAGGCTCATTAGCGGAGCTGGCAGTCGTCGCAGTGGTTTTTTTAACTACGATTTCATCTTCGACAGGTATTCCAAGCAGTTTTTCCCCGAGATCTATAATAAGACACTCTTTTTTTCCTTTATTATTGATGATGACACGATTCCTGTGAATACCTGCAATCTGTGCTTCTTCGTGACCAATCAATAAATCGCCAACCGTATAAATATCCGCCTCAGGATAAACATCCTCTTTAATCGTAGCAAAAGACTTACCTTCTCCAAGATAAATAGTACCAAGAAGAGTGAGCTTCAGAGTGGGAGCAGAGCAGCTAGCATTCATATCGAAATCTTCTTTTTTTGTTTCAGCGACTTTCTCCTCCACCTTCTCGTCAGGGAAAGTACCGTCTTTGTTAAAAACGTTTCTCTCCATAATAGATCTCTTCAAATCTCTATAATTCAACCCATCACTGCTAGCAAAGGCTGCCCCCCCCTGTTGTTCCTCTTTAAGAAGAAGATCCTTCCCTGCCACACCCATCTGCACAAGAGCATGAAGTGTAAGGCTCGCCACCATTCCAGCGAAGATATAAGCTAGGAAGACCACAAAAACGAGAAAAAACAACGCCTTTCTATAGCGTAAGAGATCCTCTTTTTTGATGATCCCTCGGAAAAATTTATCAAATCTACTGACTTCTTTGGTAACTTCGATCTCTTCCATATCAACGCACCTGCATATTGATAGTGATCGGCTTCCCACCTCGAACAAGTCGAATCTCTATGTCAGACTCACCGCGCAGCGAGTTTAACAGTTTGATAGTTTGCGCTGTATCTACCAGAGAAACCCCGTTTATTTCTTTCACTATGTCTTCATTCTGAAGTCCAGACTTCTCATAGATGGAGGCCCCCCTCACCTTAGTAAGTTTAAAGCCACTAAGCTCTCCTCCCTCATAATAAGGATCTGCCTTAGCATCCTGCAGCACTTTGGCAAAGTCGGTCTTGAGCAGCTTGTTACGATACTCATTCGACATGACAACTCCAGTCCCATGTCGCTCAAAGCCTTCCTCAGTGAAAGCGTCCCCTACGATCTTAGCCTCCGCATCCTCTCCTGCTGACGATTTATCTGCAGCTTTTTTTGTTACTCTCTGCGTTCTCAGCAATTCCTTTTCTTCGATTTCCACATACTCTTTGTGATTTTCAACTTGAAGAATAATTTTTTTCTTATGAACTTCGAGAAGAATACTCCCTCTCAACACATTGTCACCACATACAAAACTATTTTGATTGTGGGTCGACGCGTCTTCAATCACAGCCAGTCCGGAAAAAGGATCCCCTCCATAGATGGTCCCTACCAGCTTAATGGGAAGAGTAGACTTGATAACCTCATCTTTGACTTCATCCTTTTTTTTCTCACCCTCCTCCGGAAAGGTCCCTTGCTTATTAAAAAGATTACGATTTAAGATAGTTGTAATTTGTTCTTTATTGAGAGAAGTCATTTCATTTTCAATAACTAGATCTCTCCCCGCTGACCCTTCCGATATAATTTTAGACGACGGGAGTAAAAAATAGTCGAAGAAAGTTGATGCCATCGAACTTAAAACAAACGAAATGGCAAGAACCAGTAAGGCCCCTCGCCAAGGAAAAAACCTGAACTTAAATAGACGATCAAGTATCAACTCGTGAAAAGGGATCATAAAAGACCTACAGTGATAAAGTCTTCTCTCTATAAATGAGAGCTGAGCGATATAACCACATATTTTTCAGGAACAATGCACAATGCTGAGCTGACGCATAAGATTCAGAGAGAACCAAATCTGACTCTTCATATCCCCTCCTTCTTTCTATCAACATCTCTTGCAACTTCTTTTCAAGCTGCTCAGGGGACAGATCGGCTAAAAGAGGTCTCCGCTTCAACTCTTCTTTATTTTTACTTAATCTTTTAGCCAAGATAGATGGAGGAACATCAAGCCAAACGACCATCCCTAGAGATTTTACCAGATCTAGGGTTCTCTGACTTTGGAGAGAGCCCGCACCTAGGCTGAGGACATGATTTTCAACCTTCCTCAAGCGTTGTAATGTTCGATCCTCTACTTTTCGAAACGACTCCTCCCCATGCTGGGCAAAAAATTCCGCTACACTGATCTTCTCATGCTTTTCAATCAAATGATCCAGATCAATATGCCCACAGCTCATCATCCAAGCTAAACTTTTCCCAACGGCACTCTTCCCAGAACCTGATAGGCCCACCATGATCATATTCTTTATCATTTCGCGCCTTTTTTCTTCGACGATGACAAGCGAAAGCTTAATGTGTCCTTTTTTGAGATGGATATCCCTTGCTGACGTCTATTCATAGCGTTTCTTAATTCACGAAGTTTAAACATAACTCTTTGCCGTAAAGCAGGTACTTGATCGAGAACAACCTTTATAGTCTCCCAATCATCTGTCGTACCCCTCTCTCTTGCTCTGGTCGGCTTTTTTTCCATAAGACCTCCCTCCACTTATTATAGCATCCTCATGCGCGCTCCTCCCTTGGATCGGCAGCAATGAGCACTTCTACAGCCTCTTGAAGGTTTTTCTCTTCGAAAAGAACCTGATATACTGCTGTAACAATAGGAGCTCTGACACCGAGAGAACAGCTCAACTGGTAGGCAGCCTTTGCCGTCTCAACGCCCTCTGCAACAGAACCTAAACCCGAGAGGACCTCCTCCAGACTTAATCCACTAGCCAGTCGAAACCCAGTTGTGTAGTTCCTACTCTTACTGGAGGTACACGTCAGAAATAAGTCCCCCATTCCCCCTAAGCCTAAAAAGCTCATCGGATTGGCTCCCATAGTTACCCCAAAACGAGTCATCTCAGCTAGGCCACGAGTGATCAGTGCCGCTTGGCTATTTTGTTGAAAACCAAGGCCAGCACAAGCACCGCTGGCAATTGCTATAACATTTTTGAGAGCCCCCGCCACTTCAAGCCCGAGTGGATCTTGACCGGTATAAACTCTAAAACGCGGGGAATGGAAAAATTTTTGAACAACTTTGGCTGGATGAGGGTCATCCGCTGCAACCGATAATGCGGTCGGCTGATGTTCGGCAATTTCTGCGGCAAAACTAGGTCCAGAGAGGACAGCAAGTGAATTGACCCACTCTTCTCCTAAGACACTGAGAATAATCTGGGATGGCAATTGCAAAGAATCATTCTCTAGCCCTTTTGACGTACTAACAATGATTGTTTCTTTAGGTATGAGATCTTTAATCTGGGAAAGGACTGACCTTAAGGACTGGGTTGGGATAGCAAGCACAACGAGATCGATCTTCTCCGTGCTACCGACAAACATCTCTTGGATAGAACTCGAGGCATGAACTCCATGGGGAAACTGCACATGACTCAAGTATTTAGGGTTCACTCGATTCCTATTGATCCCCTCGCTAAGCTCAGCAGATCGAGCCCATAGATGAACCCTATGTCCCTGACGCAGCAGCTGCAAAGTGAGGCATGTTCCAAAATTTCCAGCGCCTAACACAACAATCTTCGAAGCTACTTGAGTTTGCATGGAT
>JAGNWK010000103.1 GCA_017985985.1 Oligoflexales bacterium | reverse complement strand
GATACTTCCCATATATAGGAGCCCACACCACTTCGGCAAGATGGAGCTGATCTGTCATCAAAACCTGTGTTTTTATATCGAATTGATTCTTAAGAAATGTTCTATCTTCTTTATCCACAGAAACGCCTGTAGATGTTGAAAGCCTGAGACTAAAAGATTCGGTGAGATGATATCCAAAAATCCCTGAAATCAAATATGTATATGTAGATGTTTGATTGGTGATAGCAAGCAATTGAAAGCCGAATTCAAATCGATTTTTTTTATTAAAATACCTAGGTCTTATCACTCGAATTTCAAAATCATCGAATTTACTGTCTTCCCCCATTTTTTTTTCGCCATCACTTTTAGCATAGACAAGAAGTCCATCGGACGCTAAAAAACAAACGAATATAAAAAAACAAATTATGTTCTGAATTGCTAAAATTTTTCTGAATTTTTCAAAGATGATATTCATACATTTCATGGTTCTTGAGACCTTCTTCCTCATTCAATCTCTTTGGATACCATCATTTTAAATTCTACAAAATCTGCCTGTTGGGCTGTCAGCATCACTTCTTTAAGCAAATGGAATTTATGTGTTTTATCAACCTCCATAGTCAACACACCTGGTTTATCAAGTGCGTCCATAGATGAAGTAAACCTCTTATTTGCCTCTGCCAACTTCTCTAATTCCGTATGGAGTATGGGGATTCCACCCTGGAACTTATTCTTAGCCTCAACATCACCTCCTACGAGAGCAACAATTTTGCGATCATTAACTAGAATTTGATCCCGAGTAATCGTGATAGCAGGAAGTTCATCCAGAGAAACTGTCGTTTTCGACTCAGGTAGTTCAAACCCTTCGGGTAAATCATGATTCATGGGATCAGTTGAAAAATTCATCAGCAAAAAAAGTATTAGTATACTGAAAATATCAAGCATAGGCATGACGTTTAAAGCTACCGAATCGTTGCTATCTCCTCCTACTGAAGCCATCGATCTTCTCCCTGAAAAAATTCACCAAGGATCCACTGCACATCATCAATCATACCATCAAGAATACTGCTACAAAATGACACTACCCATCACAACTTTCGGAAAAAGTCCAACTTCATCCCGAATTTGAGTATTTGTTTTTTTGTCAAAAACTTCAAAAACCGGATCATTTTTCTGTCGTAATTTAATGGCATCTAAAACATCGACAAGATCAGCATAAGTGAGTTCGTCATCTGCAAAGAGATCTAATTTATCAATTGTTTTATTGACAACTCTCAAACCGACGAGGGCTTCATGAAGACGAGTGATCCCATCAGCATTCCTTGGGAAGGTTTGATCATTTTTCTCAAGCGGTTCTTCACTCCACTCTGAACTAAGAAGAATAGAATCCTTCTCTACATGAACCTTAATCGATAAAGTTCTTTCTTTCTCAGAAGAAGGAGCTGCTGCATTGCTCAAAAAAGGGATCTGGACAACATGAATCCCCATAGACAAAAAGACCGCTGAAAAAAGTAAGAATGTACAAAGAAGAGAGAAGATATCGATAAAAGGCATAATGTTAAGCTCGACACCCGCGCTTGCATTTGATACTTTTGGTTTGGATTTCTTCCTCATCTCATTTCTCCATGCCTTAATCGCTTAACTTGGACCTACGACTCATGCCTAGAGCTTTGTGGCTGGGATCCTGAGTTTGAACGGAACTTCACCTTCCTGGTGTAAAGAAGATCCGTTAATTGAGCGACATTTCGATGAATATCATTGATAATCGAAGTTTGTTTGATGGTCAAAAAGCCATGAGCGAGTATACAGAGTAGAGCTGTCGAGAGCCCAAAAGAAGTGGCTATCAAAGCCTCAGAAATACCTTCTGCTAAAATGGTTTGTTTTTGAGCTCCCGTCGCATGAGCTGCTGCACCAAAGGATTTCATCAAACCAAAGATGGTACCCAGAAGTCCGAGCAGAGTGGCGACGTTTGCGACTGTCCCCAAAAAAGCAACCCCCTTCATAACCCTTGGTATCACCGACAAGGTTGCATGCTCTAAAGCGTTTTCAATTTCTTCTTCTGTATCATTAGCTCTCTTAAGCCCCTCCCCCAAAACGTAGGGGACCAGTCTGGGACGAGCTCCCTTACAAAGTCTGATGGCATTCTCAATAGAATTATTCATAACCATTTTTTGTACAGTCGCCATAAAACTAGAACTATTGGCCATATCAAAATGAAGCCAATACCGGATCGACCGTTCGACAATAACAATCATAGCCAGAGTGAATGTGAAAAAAATACTACTCATCACCATAGGTCCACCTTGGTGGAACAGCTTCACGAGGGTGTCAATGAATCCCATGAGATCCTCCTCCGATAGTTTTTCAAATTAAAATAAGACAAGATATTTTAATAATTCGACATTCAAACTCTTTTTAATGCGACATCAATTTCATCGCGCCTTCTATCTCTCACGATTTTTATGCTCACGAATTTAATTCGTCTCAAATCTTAGATAAAATGGTTATTATTAATATTTTAAGTAAGAGGCCCTCTCACTGTCAATCATGCTAGGGACTATATGAAGGAAAGCATACTTTATGTCGAGCTACCTGAATCCAAGGAACTGCTCAAGCCAGTTGATTTGAACATTCCAGAAAATAGTCTAGATATCGTCCATGTTAAAGACCTTAACGCGGCTCAAACAGCTATCAGTTCCTCACCCAAGTTCATGGCCCTGGTTTGCAATACAGCGAACAAGACCTTGTTTGAAGCTTTTAAAAAAGCGTTCCCTTCCTCCCCTATTTGTCTTGTTACCAACAAACCGATGGAGACCTACTCGCGAGAGCTGGAATCCAAGGAAGAGCTCTTACTCAGCCATGTCATTGCGAATAGATTACCCAGTGTATGGACCATCCAAGAGCTTAAAATTTTCCTACTAAAGCTTTTAAAGTTAGAAAAAGTCTTTGGCATTGCCCCGTACCTACGCCCGGACGCCCCTACCTTCCGTTTACCTATCTCCAGAGGAACAGCTAGCGCTGAACGAGAACTTTATAACAACAAAGTTCTTAGTTTTGCTGAAGAACAAAAATTGGGACATATGTTCGCCCAGAGAGTGGCTGGAATAAGTGAAGAGTTGCTCATGAATGCACTTCAGGATGCTCCCCGAGCTGCTAAAGACTTCAATATCTCTAGTGATGCAGATATATTTCTCTCGTTTGGCTGTGATGAAAACACTTTTGCGATCTCCGTAGAGGATCCTTATGGAGCTCTCAGTAAAGAAAAACTCTTTCAATACCTCAAAAAAGTTATTATCCGGCAAGATGACAGCAAGTTGATTGATACGAAAAAAGAGGGGGCAGGCCTCGGCTTGTATAAAATACTCTATTCAAGTCATGCCTTCATATGCAATGTGGTTCCACGCCAAAAAACAGAAGTCGTAGCCTTAATTGATTTACATTTCAAAATAAAAGACTTCTCAAAAATCGCGAAATCCATACATTTTTTTGTTAAGAGAGATCGAATCGAAGAAGGATTAAAAAGCATCAATAAGATGCCATAGAATCTTCAAAAGTAGCTGCACATTTTCCATACTACAAGTAAGAGGCTCAGCGATGAGCTTACCTCATCTAAGCAAAAAATATTTTGTTTTGACAATTTTCCAAAAATAGAGTTGTCTAAAAAAGCGTAAGTTCAAGGATATGAGAATGCGAGGTACCTCAGCCACTAGCAAAGAGGTAAGCGCAGAGAATATTCACGAGAACTTCCTAAAACACACGACAATCATTCAAAATATTAAATGAAAGGTCATGTTATGGCTAAAATTGATGTGAAAAATCCCGTCGTAGAGATGGACGGGGATGAAATGACTCGCATTATCTGGTCTCTGATTAAAGAAAAGCTTATCCTCCCTCACTTAAATCTCAATCTTCAATATTTTGACCTTGGCATCGAAAATCGAAATGCGACCTCTGATCAGGTCACCCTCGATGCAGCTCATGCAGTTAAAAAACATGGGGTCGGGATCAAATGTGCAACTATCACACCCGATGAAGCAAGGGTGAAAGAGTTTAATCTTAAAAAAATGTGGAAAAGCCCCAATGGAACTCTGCGAAACATCATCGGAGGAACTGTTTTTCGAGCTCCTATTCTCTGCAAAAATATCCCTCGACTCGTAAAATACTGGGACAAGCCCATCATCATTGGTCGACATGCTCATGCCGATCAATATAGAGCGACTGATGTAATTATTGATGGCCCAGGTCGACTCAAGCTTGTTTTTGAAGGCCAATCAGGGAGACGGGAATGGGAGGTCATGGACTTCAAAAGTGAAGGTATTGCTATGGGAATGTACAACACGGACGAGTCTATCTTCGGATTTGCTCGGTCTTGTCTGGCCTATGCCCTTGCCCAAAATTATCCTCTCTATTTCTCTAGTAAAAATACAATTCTCAAAGTTTATGACGGTCGCTTCAAAGATATTTTTGAAGAAGTCTATGAAAAAGAATTCCGAAAAGACTTTGAAAAAAAGGGGCTATTCTACGAACACCGTCTCATTGATGACATGGTGGCTTTCATGCTGAAGTCAGATGGTGGTTTTGTCTGGGCCTGTAAAAACTACGATGGAGATGTGCAGTCTGATATCGTCGCACAAGGTTTCGGCAGCCTGGGCCTCATGACCTCTGTACTTATGACTCCAGACGGAAAAACCGTTGAAACAGAGGCAGCCCACGGCACAGTCACAAGGCACTATAGAATGCACCAACAAGGTCAGAAGACCTCGACGAATCCCATTGCCAGCATCTTTGCCTGGACTCAAGGTCTAAGCTATCGGGGAAAATTTGATGGTAATCAAAATTTAGTGGACTGGTCTACCCGACTCGAAGCAGCGTGTATTTCGACCATCGAAGCAGGCTTTATGACAAAGGATCTCGCCATCTGCATCCACGGGACAAAGGCACCAGCACATTCCTACTTAAGCACAGAGGACTTCATCACAAAGATCGCTGAACGATTCAAGTCCTAAGACTCCACGGCAAGGACGGAGGTCAGGGGGGGAAACTGCGTAGCTGGTCCCCCAAAAAAGAACTACAAAAGCTCCCCAACAAGAGCTGTCTTGTTAGCTTCAAAAATTTTAACAGGCAGCACCATGCCGCTGATAGGTCGCTGGGAGCGAACCCTTACCAGACGAAAATGTTCACAGCGTCCATAGTAGACCCCCTCCTCCTTACGGCTTCCGTATTGGAAGAGAACAGACTTTTCACGACCTATTTCTGCTTCCTGCTGCTCTAAAGTAATCTTATCTTGTAGGGCATTTAGTCTCGCTAAACGTAAGACTTTGACGTCTTCTGGAACTTGGTTCCGAAAACGCACAGCCGCCGTATTTTTACGAGGGGAATACTTGAAGGCAAATATAAAGCTAAAACGTGTTTTTTGTACAAGATCATAAGTAGCTTCGAAATCCTCATCGCTTTCCCCTGGAAAACCAACAATAAGATCCGTAGATAGAGCTATATCGGGGACAAATTCCCTGAGCCAAGAGATCTTCTCGTCGTACTGAGCACGACTCACCTTACGCCTCATACGCGATAAGATCTCATCACTTCCACTCTGCACAGGAAGATGCAGATAGCGCCCCATTTTAGGTTGCTCAAAAAATAGCCTTGCGAGAGAATGAGAAAAATCATGAGGATTAGAGCTCGTAAAGTGCAGCCTCTCTAAACCCTCGATCGCAGAAACTCTTCTCAATAAGTGGACAAATGGGCCATCTTCACTGGGCAGCGTCTGATTAGCACGCAAAAGGTCCAAGCCATAACTGTTTACATTTTGACCAAGTAAAGTGATTTCTCTCGCACCATGTTCATTAACCAAAGAGCGAACCCGCGCCTCAATATTTTCAGGCCTTTCAGAAATCTCACGCCCTCTCGTAAAGGGAACCACACAGAAGGTGCAAAAATTATCACAGCCCTGTTGGATTCTTACAAATCGTGAGACCGTATTGTGACCTGGCATAGGTGAGTCTGAGTAGGCTGAAGGATCCATTTCCTTGCCTATAGACCCCTCGGAATCGAGGACTGAACCGGCTTCAGACTCCCTCATCTTGGAGTGAGGGTGAGAGTGTGGCAAATCAAAACCGAGGGCAGCCAAGTGTGCTCCCTTCTGCTCAGATGGAGACCCAAGCTGCCTCGTCTTGTGCTCTTTCACCAGAGTCGGTAATTCTTTGATTTTTCCAGGCCCAACGAGCACATCTATGACCGGTGCTTTATCAAAAAGGCGGGTTCCCTCCGCCTGAGCCACACAACCTGTAACAGCGATTGTAAGATCAGGCTTATCTTTTTTAAGATCCCTCAGCACACCCAGACGACTCAAGACTTTGTGTGTCGCCTTTTCCCGGATATGGCAAGTGTTGAGCACGATTAAATCCGCTTGCTGAGGATCATCAACAAGCGAGTAGTCCTGCCTTTTCATAAGCTCTAACATCGACTCACTGTCCGCCACATTCATCTGGCAGCCCCAAGTCTCAATATGTACCTTCATTCCTCATCCCTATGGCGGCTAAATCGTCCATCCCGACTGATGTAAGTCCATGCACCTCGACTGATGTCAGTCCATGCACCTCGACTGATGTCAGCCCATGCACCTCGACTGATGTCAGCCAAAACCGTCATCTCGACCGAAGCGCAGCGTAGTGGAGAGATCTCCTACAATTGCCCGCAACTCATTACTTACGATTTTTTTTGCGATAAGACTTCGCCAGTTTACGTGCTTTTTTTAACTTATCTCTGTCTACGACTCGACGAGGTCCTTCGTCCTCTTGAGCAAAGGGATTCCCACCACCCATCCCGCCCATCATGGCAGCAAAGGGGTTTCCTCCTCCCATCCCTCCTCCTCCTGCAGCAGCAGAAGCCATCTGCTTCAGGCCTCTCATCTGATTGAAGGCATTCATCCCAGGGATTTTGCCCATGAGGCCAAGATTTTTCCCAAAGGACCCCATAGCTTTACGCATGGTTTTAAACTTATGAAGCAGCTCTGCTAACTCTTTAACTGTACGAGCACTACCAGCAGCAATTCTCTTTGCGCGGCTTGTATCGATCAGGTCAGGGTTGAGCCTTTCTTTTTTGGTCATGGAGTCGATCATACTTTTGATCTTACCTAACTCACGATCATCGACCTGAACCCCTTTTGGGATCAGACCTTGGATAGGGAGCTTTGCCAAGATATCCTTCAAAGGACCCATTTTTTGTATAGCCGATATCTGCTCATAAAAATCAGTGAAGTTGAATTGCCCCTGCAGCATCCTTAGGGCATCTTCCTCCTGCCCTTCCTTGGAGACTCTTTCAAAGTCATCCATCAGGCCGACCATGTCCCCCATGCCAAGAATTCGACTAGCTAAGCCTTCTGGCCGAAACTCTTCCAATCTATCCAGCTCTTCTCCTGTACCTAAGAATTGGATAGATCGGCCTGTGATCTCTTTAATGCTAAGAGCCGCCCCACCCCGAGCATCCCCATCAAGCTTCGTCATAATAAAGCTGCTGATATCGAGCTTCTCATGAAAAGTCTTAGCCGTGGTTACTGCATCCTGACCCATCATCGCATCGCAGACGAGGAGTGTGTATTCAGGCTTTGTGGCAGCCTTGATCGCTTCTAACTCAGCCATCAGCTCTTGATCTATCGCCAGTCGTCCCGCTGTATCGAGAATAATCGTATCGCAGTCCAATTCGAGAGCTCTCTCTTTGGCTGCCTTACAGATTTCGAGGGCCGAAAATCCCGGTTTATGGAAAACAGGAACACCTATGCGGGCACCGAGAACTTCGAGCTGGGCTGCAGCGGCAGGTCTCTGCGTATCGGCAGCAACCAAAAGCGGCCTTCTTTTTTTCTTATTTTTAAGATAATTAGCCAACTTTGCTGAGGCTGTTGTTTTACCAACCCCTTGCAGACCCACCATCATAAAAGAACTGACTCGATTGTTGGGGAGGACGAGATCTTTGTACGTACTACCCATAAGATCTGCGAGTTCATCCTGGCAGATCTTAATGAAGTGATCCCCGGGGCGAACTTTCATCTTCTGCTGGCCCTGACCCGCCTTCAGCATAACCTCTGTGCCAAGGGCTTTTTCTTTCACCCTCGCAATGAAGTTCTTAACCACAGAATATTCGACGTCCCCGTCAAGGAGACTTCGTCTAATAT
>JAGNWK010000102.1 GCA_017985985.1 Oligoflexales bacterium | reverse complement strand
TGTTTCCTTTGCAAACAATGGACCAGAAGGGAACCTATGGATTACAGCAAGTTACACTGCTGATCGACACACTAGTTGTCTTATTTTTTTACAGCTGACTATGTCGCTTCAGCCCGGACAGCACAGACCGAAGTTACACTTGTCTAATTATTGATGGCAGACCTCGTTTTGCAAGCGCCTACGGCTCCTCGCAATAACGAAATCGGAGCAGCCGCATCTTTAGAGAAGGGATTAAATTTCGTAAAGGCATCTGCCAAAGTGAGAAGCTGGACAGGTTCCGATGGGGGTAGATAGTCAACCATCCTCCGATAGGTATGACCCGTCGTTATGATGTCATCAACCAGCAGTTGAGTAGCCAAACCCTTTCTCGCATCTAAAAAATCCCAAGATATTTTCTCCTTATGCAGATCTCGAGCTCTTTTCTTCCATTTCCAATAAGACATAAAAGGCAATTCAACAAGAGTTCGATCCGTCTTCTGAGCAAGGCCCTCTGCCAGTAAGAAACCCAAGTCCAATCGACCTCTGAGCCTAGACCAAGCACTGGAAGGAGCTGGGCTGATACACTCCGCTTGCCTCGCTAAACGGAGGGCTAGTTCGGAATGGGTAAAGAGGTGAACCAGCGTGTCGACAGCTTGGTAGGAACCTTGTATTTTTGCCATCAAGATGAGCTTTCTTAGCTCGGAGGAATAGGTGTAAAGACTGTGAAAATAGCTGTATGTGCAATCTGGTATCCAAAATTGAGCAAGACAAACTTCGCAGACATGAAGAGATTGCTCCCGTACCTTAAAAAACCCATAACATAAAAGACAAGATCTTTGATGAAGAGTTAAAACATGAAAAAGTGACATAGAAATCCCACAGACGAGTAAGCAACGTTCAAATGATTTACTCCAGAACTCTGCTATCATCTGCTGACTTTTCTGTTTGCGATCGACTCTGGGAAGGAGTTTATTTTATAGTCAGTCACCTCTATTTCCTGTAGTAAATTCTTGCAACTTGTGTGGCTTGGCTCAGGCTCTAAATCCGCTCATATATCTTGCTAAGGGTATGTATTAAAGTGAATAAAATTTACACAGCATGGGTCCCAACGAATATTGCCCTCATCAAGTATTGGGGGAAGCAAAATGAGGCCCTGCAAATCCCCTGGAACGACTCCCTCTCTATGAGTCTGTCTTTGGGGACTAAGACCAGCGCACGAGTTCGGAAAAACAAAGAGCATACATTTTTCTTTGCAGGCCAAGAAAGAAAGCTCCCTCAAGATGAGGCCTTTTTAGCCAAACCACTCAAACATCTCCAGTATTTGGCCCAGAGCTTTGGGTTTAAAGAAAAATTAGAAATTCACAGTGAGAACACCTTCCCAGCAGCTTGTGGAATAGCGAGCAGTGCAAGTGGACTTGGGGCTTTAACTCTAGCTGCCATGGCCTGCTGGCTACAAGTTGAGGATCAGTCTGAACTGGAAAAACAATGTAGCCTTGAACAGCTCGCTCAACTCTCACGCCTTGGCTCGGGGAGTTCCTGTCGCAGTTTTTGGGGAGGCTTTGTTCACTGGGCTGTCGAAGAAGATAAGAAGTCCTGTAAAATCTCACAGGTTCTTCCTGCAGAACACTGGCCCAGTCTCTGTGACAGTGTTGTTCTTTTTTCCACTGAAGAAAAAAAAATCTCCTCAAGCCTTGGTCATAAGAATGTGCTCACCAGCCCACTCTTCTTACCGAGACTAGAACGCATCCCTGATCGTCTAAGCCTTCTCCTTCAAGCTTTATCCAACAAAAATCTCGACCAACTGGGGCCAGTTATAGAAGATGAAGCCCTCGAAATGCATGCAGTTATGATGACGGCAAGTCCTGCTCTGTTCTACTGGGGTGAACAGGTCAGTCGCTTTCTAGCTTATTTGAGAAGAAAAAGAAGAGAGTCTCAACTTCCCGTCTACTTCACGATGGACGCAGGCCCCAACGTTCATCTCATTCATGAAAAATCCGAGCAAGATACCATCTTAAAATGGGTGAAGGAATACGACCCTACTCTGCAGATTCTCTCAGCCGAAATTGGCCAAGGGCCTAGCCTGGTGACTTCCTTCTAGGCGAACCAGCTGCCCCCTCTCATACGTTTCCGCTAATCCCTCCTTGCTGCAGTCTAGCCATCCTCTGAAAGCCAGCCCCGAAGATGACTAGAGATACTTCATCAACAAGTTCCGAGGTCCAAATTTCACCCCTAGCTTGGACAGGATCACATAGATCCCAATCATTTTTCGATCCAGGAAGACAGCCTCCCGGGGAGGAGGACGAAGTTTAAAAGTAAAGGCGGCATCCTTAACCAGGGCTGTCGTCTGCTTTAAGAGTTCGCTTGTTCCCCAGTCGTAAGCCTTAGGATCAAGCTTAGTCCCATCGATAGGTGAACTTGCATAGGCCTCTGTAAAGGGTTCAATCGCGGTCATGGACATCTGAAAAAACAGATCGAGCATGTTCTGCGGATCTTCGGACCGTAGAAAGCCAAGGGTCAAGCCCGCCTTGATCAGACTTTCTTTATCTCCAGTAAGAGCAGCACCAACCAGCTTAGCAAAGGGATCAATGTAGGTCCTTGGGAACTCTCTCACAGCCCCGAAGTCAAACAAGACGAGACGGTCATCCAGCCCATCCTCCCTCGATCCCAACTGCACGCGGAAATTGCCAAAATGAGGATCCGTCTGAACGGTTCTCCACTCAAAAATTTCCTTAAATAAAAGATCGAGAAGACTGACCCCGAGTCGGGTTCGACGCAGATCTGAAAGTGACAGTAAATCTTGACTGTCCAGACAAACGCCCTCTTCATAGCTCATGGTCAGAATACGTTTCGTAGAGAAATCTGCCCGAACTGCAGGGATTTTAAAACGAGAATCGGT
The DNA here is from genome assembly GCA_017985985.1 of Oligoflexales bacterium. Taxonomy (GTDB): domain Bacteria; phylum Bdellovibrionota_B; class Oligoflexia; order Oligoflexales; family Bog-1112; genus JAGNWK01. Next base: position 5,343 of record JAGNWK010000102.1, on the reverse strand, counting down.
ATTCAACCAGTTCTGATACTGCAAGATAAAAGCAAGCTCCCTCTCATAGTCAGCCTCATAATGCAGGACCATTCGAACTTCTTTAAAAATTTCTTCAAAACCTGGGTGAGAGGGCAGAAGGTGAGAAAGCGACAAGACTGTCTTAAGAGCCGAAAGATCGCTCTCAATCGCTTTGTCGACACCAGGATATTGCACTTTGATAGCGAACACGCCTGGCTCACCCTTGATCTGGGTACGGTAAACCTGGCCCATCGACGCGGCAGCTATCGGAACCTCATCGATATCAAGAGCTTTAAATTTTTTGGGACCTAACTGCTTCTCCAAAACTTTCCGCATTTCTTCCCAGACAACTGGACGGGATTGGCTTTGCAGGGTCTTGAGGATGTCGTTCACCGGAGCTGGAAAAAAATGTTCTCCATAGACAGAGAGCATCTGACCAGCCTTCATGATGCTTCCTTTCAATTTGCCCAGCTCCGAGACAAGCTTTTCTGCCTGACCCAGCATAAAATTTTGCAAGCGCAAATCTTTTGACTGAGGAGAGGCCAAGATCTCATTTAACTTCATGCTCGCATACTGGGCTCCGCTGCTCAGGGTCCATCCAAGTAAGGATAAGCCTCTGGAGAAGGAATGAGAGGAAATCTTCTTTAGGTCTTGTGGTTTTTCTTTACGAGGCATGTTTTCTCAGTTGCTGAATGTTTTGAGAATGGACACATAGTGGAGATATGTATCCAGAATTTATGAACTAATTCAATCGATATCTATATAAAAGGTATTTTGACAGATTCAAACTTCCTTAAGAAAAGCGCTCCTTGGACGATAAGGGACTTGAAGATTTGATAAACCTCCTAAAGGGGTGCATGTTTTGGCTCTAGAAGACCTCAAATTGTCGTACGTTGCCGCACAGCTGCGAGTAAAGGTGGAGCTCCCCTTGCGAGTCTGTCAGTCTCAAACATCTCCTCCCGACGACATCTTCGCCCGAGCTAGAGCGAAGATGCAGAGCATCAAAGAGAAAGAAGGCCTCGATTTTTTCGAAATTTACGAAGAGAAGTTTAAGAAGATATGGTCTGCCTACAGTCGCAAACAACCTAGCCAAGTTACAGACACTTTGATCGTCACCTTGGCAGAAGGCTGTCCTTTGATCCGAGGTGTCGAACTTGAGCTTCCACCAGTAGCTCCAGCCATAGTACCCACAGCAAAAGAGCCCAATGGAGAAGTAAAAGCAAAACCAGAATCCAAAACCGTCGCTCTCATGACTATAAAAGATGTTTCGACTCAAGAGGCGAGTGCCTGGAAATTAGAGTGGCTGGTTCTTTACGTAAATCGGGCTCTCGCTAAACTAGGCGTCGATCAAAAAATCAACCCTTCTCAAATATACGGTGTGTGGCTTCGATTTCTTTGTGGAGAAGAAGTAACAAAAATACCGCTCGGAGGGATTGCCTCTCTCCTCTCTTCTTCCGAAGAAGGTGAAGAGGTCACAAAGCCAAAGCCTTACTCCATCGTAGCCAATAAAAGTAAGAGAGAAGTTTCGCTTGTCATCCGAGATTGGGCGGAGACTTCTAACCTCATCACTATCCCACGACTGGTGGAAGCCGTTCGCATGGCCACTGTTAAAGTTTCACAGCAACTGGGTGGACGTTTTAATCTTCTGAGAAAAGAACTCTATCTGACCCTGCAATCTTATAAATCAGGACCAGAATCCATCGGCATAGACCTTCCCATTGTTTTACTTGGTGCCTTTGAAATGAAAGACTCCGTTGGGAAGGGGGTCTCTGTTTTTAATAGCTATGCCCATTCTTCTTTAAATCCAAATTTTAGAATTTCAATTGCTGATGATGGCCTGACCGCTACCATTGATCGCTTCGAGTCAAAGGCTTACAAAGACCCCAGCCTTTTCTTAAGTGATGAATGGCTCAGAAAAGAAGCCAAGAGAGCTGGTCTCAGTGATGAGGCCTGTCTACCCTTCATTCCTGAGCTGCAAAAAGAGGTATCCTCAGGGATATCCATCGAAGGTAAAGTCATCGCAAAAGGATTCCCTGGCACACCAGGTTCGGGGGCTACTCTCGTAGAATGCTATAAAGACCGACCTAGAGAGACCGAGGATGCGGAGACAGTTGTTGACCTGAGAAGCATGCAACAACCAGCCTATGTAAGCGCGGGTAAAATCATCGCAGAAATTCGCTATGAAAAAAATGCCACCTACGGCCGAGACGTGTTCGGTCTAGAAAAAGAACCTCCACCCTCTGAAGTGTTTGAAGTCAAACTCAAAGAAGGCATCATCGAAAAGGTCAAAGGAAAGTTCTTTGCAGAGTACTCTGGCATCCCAGTGATCGAAAACAACTCCATCTTTATTAGTAAGGTGCTCATCCACAAAGGCGATGTAAATCTCCGAACAGGCAATATCTTCTTTGATGGTCCTGTTGAAATTCAAGGGTCCATCGACAGTGGAGCTGTCGTCGAGGTGAAAGGCGACCTCACTGTCAGGGGATCTATCCGAGCAGGACACGTCCGCTGCTTTGGCAACGTTGAAGTTAGCCTTGGTATCGTCACAGGGTCTAATGGCATCGTATGGGCCAAGAAAAATTTAAAAGCTGACTTCATAGAAAACTCAAGAATTCAATGTGGAGGATCCGTTACAGTCCGTAAAGCTATCATCAACACAGATCTCATCTCAGGTGGGATGATTCAAGTCACGAATCAACAGGATGGTGTAATAGCTGGGGGTAATCTCAGTTGCCGCGAATATATGAAGACAGGGAACCTTGGCTTCAGGAATGGTTCCGTTACCAAACTCAATATCGGTGTCGATTGGAAAATAGAGAAGGCTGTCCGTATCCGTACATCCCGTCTTGAAAAACTGGTTGAAGTTCAGGAAGCAGATAGACAGGCACTCCGTGAGGTTCTCGCTCGAGGCAAGAACCAGATGACCGACAAGCACGAAAAAAGAAAGAGACATTATCAAGACAGACTGATCCAAGAACGATCTCTCATCGATAAAGCTCAAATTCATCTTGATAAGGCAAAAAATCTTTTGAAATACAATCCCGACTCGAAAGTCCTCGTTTACAATCGAATCTTCGAAAATGTGGAAATGCGCATCGGTGGTGGTGTCGTACCGATCAAAACAGAAATGATTGGTGTTGCGGTTCTTGCTAAAAAAAGAAACGGTTCAAAAATCATCCCTGTCGAAGCAGGCGAACGGATGCAAGATCAGGAAAAATCTGATGAAAATGAAGACAAAAAAGATTAAGATTCTTTCTATAGAAAAAAAAACATTTGCCTCTGATCTCTTTCGATCAAACATGAAAAGTCTTGGCGTTTGGGTTCATCCTGTCAGTTCGGCAAAAGAACTCAAAGAGGTTTTAAAGGTAGAATCTTTTGATGCTGTCATCATCCAGCTCGACTCTATCTCTATGAAAAAGAACTCCTGGACTCTCGATAAAATTTTTCCACTTCTTGCACAAAACGAACATACCCATGCCTTACCTAGCATCATCGCAAGTATTGTAGAACCACAATTAGTAAAAGAATATCTCAAGGCCATGGGGGTGAGTGTCGACTCGATTTTACATCAGCCCTTCCCTGCCAAACTTCTCCTCGAAAACATCAAGACCCTTTTAAATAAGAAAATTCGTGCAGAAGAACGTCTTGCCCTCTCTGGACATGTCAAAGTGAGCCTCGATGGGGTCCATTCTTGGGCTTTTTTTGGTGATCTGTCGCTCTCTGGAGCTTTTTTGTTCTCTAATTATGCCCTGCAGATAGGACGCATCATCCGCATAGAATGGAAACTCCCGAAAAACAATCAGACTCTTCGAGTAGATGCTGAGATTAAACGCTCTCTTTCCCATGAAACCCTCAAACGAGAGCTCGGACCAGGCAGTCCAGCTCCTCATGGCTGGGGAGTTGAATTCCTTAGCTTCCAGGCAGGCTCCGATAAGCTCCTCCGCAAATTCCTCGAATCTAGGCAACAAGAAGGATCCAGCTTGTCCTTCTACCATTGATTTTTTTCTTAAGGGATAGTCTGCCTCTTAGAATTCTCACCCCTTGTCTAGGAGCCATCCCACAAGTCGTCTAGCTGCGTTATTTTCGTCGCTGCGCTGCTCATTTACCAGCAAGTAAACTGCGCTGCTCGCTCCTCAATGCAAAAGTTCTCCTACTTTTTAGAAGTAAAAATCAATGCTACTATGATCCTTGTCTTATTCAACTAAATCAAGGGAAGAGGGTGAGCATGAAAAAAACGACGAAAAACTGTTTTTTGCTTCTAAGTTTCCTATCACTTAGCTGTGGAACCTGGGGAAAAAAGAAAGACAAACATGCAGAGCATCCAGCTGCCACTGAAGGTGCTCATGACGGCACAAAGTGTGCCAAAGAGCTCCTGACAGAAGTAGGAGCTGTGCAGGATGAGCTGACAAAAATGACGGCAGCTATGCATGCTAAAAAAGAAAAACCAGCTCCGGGCTATCAAAACCCCTACCTCGGTAAAACAGGTATGGTTGACAAAAAAATGATTAAAGACAAACTCCCAGCCTTGAAGACGAAACTGCATGCTCTTGAAGAAAAACAAAAGATCTCTGTTGTAAATTGTACAAAAGAAGGCGGAGAAGCTTTCCAAGGAGACGCAGTCCACAAGAAGATGGCAACAGAGTTAGAAGCCCTCGAAAAAACGGCGAAGTAGGGTATCCTAGCTAGGAGGGGATTAAACCCTGCAAGAGGAGTTAGGGGAAGCTGCATAGCTGGTTCCCCTAAATGAAGGAAGAGCTCTTTCACCGTTAGGAGGATCCTATGGCTGGAGCACACAGCTTTTCAGGCTCGCAAAAGGCAGCCATCCTCTTACTTTCCTTTGGGGAAGACATCTCCTCTGAGATTTTTAAACACCTCAATGAATTTGAGATTAAGCGGATAGGAACGGCCATGAGTCGCCTTGGTCGTTTAGAAGAAGGCGTCGTCGATGACGTCATCCTCGAGTTCTATCAGATCCTCCAGCAAAACAAGCAGTTCTTCTATGGGGGTAGTGAATACACCAAAAAGGTCATCGGTGCTGCCTTCAAGGGGGGAGAGGCGGAGGAGATCATCGACCAGCTCTCCTTATCTTCTGCCAATTTGGACTCTCTTGAGCTGATCGACCCTAGAACCTTAGCGGGATTTATCCGCAATGAACACCCCCAAACTATGGCCCTTATCCTGGCTCATTTAGAGCCAGCTAAGTTTGGAGAAACTCTAAAAATGCTCCCGGAATCTCTCCATACAGAGATCCTCCTCCGAGTGGCCAACTTGGAATCGGTGGCCCCCGAACTGATCGATGAAATTGAAGATGTCTTACGTCAGGAAGTTCAGTCTATGGGGTCT
>JAGNWK010000027.1 GCA_017985985.1 Oligoflexales bacterium | reverse complement strand
GATGATGGAGCTGCTGGAGTGAAGGATTTCTATATTGATATAGATGAGAAGAACCAGCAAAAAAATTCCAAGTAGGGGTGGAATGGATCCTGCTAAATTTGCGAAGGCATGAGCCTTGATGCTGTGTCCCGCATAGTTCAAAGCATTGTGGGATAGACGGTAAAACTCTTTATTGTTTGTCCTGAAAACACGGACCAGAAGCCAGTTGCGGGTGACACGTTCGATGCCTGTTACCAGTTGGTTTTGTTCGCCTGGAATGATGCGCGTATATTTTCGAATAGACGCATTCAAGCGGAAAAGAACTCCAGCGACAAGGCCGAGCCCACATAAAGCGACGAGTGCGGAGGGGAGTGAAATGAAAAACAGCATGAAGGTGAGTGATGCTGCAACGATCAATTGTGGCACACTTTGAGCTAAAAAATAGAAAAATTGGGCTGTGTGGGGGAAGATCTCTCCAATGCGAACTTGCATGTCAGAGGCAGAGACAGCCCGATGGCTCTGTCTGATGAGGAGATCGTAAAGAGAAAGGACTCTCAGTCTGGCATTGATTGTTTCTAAGGCTGTACAGGCCGATTGATTGACAAGAAACTGGGCCAGAGAACGGAGAGCTCCTACGATGATGAGAATCAGCATCAGTTTGGGCATTGATGTTTGAATCTGTAGAAAACTGAAAGGTCCGTTGGAGATGTCGATGCCGAGGTTTAGATTTTTTAGGAAGACTTGGATAAACATGGCAAGTTGAGCTTCGAGTACGGCAAAAACTAGCCCTGATGCTATACTTACCAAAAACCAGAGCGAAGATTTTACTCCAAGTATTCTAAGCAGTTTTGTAAATTTTTTGCGAATCATTAAAATAGCCCCACCTTTACAAAACAATTTTCAATATTACGTTAGTAAGGTACGTTCAAGAGATCAATCGTGAATTCTACAGTAGAAAGGGAACCCAGATGTTTAGTTTTGAAAAAAAGCAAGCGTCCTCAACTCTTCGTGGTATTCGTAGATGGGGGCTAGCTCTTGTGAGTGTTGGACTTGTTAGTAGCACAAGTTTTGCAGAAGCTCCTCGAGTTATTTCCGCAGATCCCTATGTGAATGACATTTTTATTCCAAACGGATTTGATGACAATGACAATATTGAGTTTGTGCTCGCAGGTTTTCTGCCCGATACATGTTATCGTGCAGGTCAGGCGCGATACTCCCTCGATGAGGCTAGGAAGGTCATTTCCATCGAAGCCACGGCCTTTGATTATACCCACAGTGATCGGGTTTGCCTCCAGGTTCTCACTCCGTTTATGTTTAAAGTAGGAGTAGGGCTCTTGGAAATAGGGGATTACGCTGTGACTCTCAAGTCATCAGACGGCAGTAGTCAGAGGGTAGAAACCCTGCATGTGGCGAAAAGCACGAGTAGGGCGCCAGATGACTTCCTCTATGCTCCTGTTGTCAATGCCTCGGCAAAACAGCTGGGTTCTGAAAAAATTAAGATTGATCTTGAGGGCACCTATCCATCTATGTTCCGCGGCTGTATGGTGATGAAAGAAGTTAAGACGATTACCGACCAATCGGGCATTGTTGTCGTTCAACCCATTGCAGAGGTTGTTGACGATAATCGATGTTTAGATCAACAAAAAGACTTCAAAGTGAGTACAGAAACGGCCTTCAAGATTGAAGGTAGCACTCTTCTCCATGTCCGTGTCAGCAACGGCCTTTCCGTCAACAGAGTACTCGGATCCGCCATCGAAATTCAAAGACCTAATCGCTAGATCTATTTTTTAAAGAGGGGTTTTTCCCCCCCTCTTTAAACTCCCCCTCCCCCCCCCGCTGGATACGCTAAAGAGGGGGTTCTCCCCCCTTTAGGACTAGCTAAGTAAGAGACTCCATTTCGCACATTCCATCGAGGAAACCCCAAAGAAGCTTAGCACCAGCGATAGCACCTTCTTGGGCTTCTTTCTGTTCAGCTGGATTGAGGGCTTCGAGTAGGCCTGCGCATTCCTGAGCATGCCACTCATCAGCTTCTTTATGGACTTGGAAAAATTGGAGAGCTCTTTCCTCATGAATGCCATAGAAAGCCCGCAAACCCTCAATCTTAGATTGGGCAACTTGAGGGGTCTGGCGTTCATAGGCAAATAAAGCTCCAAGCCCTTTAGCGTAGCTCGTTCCTGTCATTTCGAAATAACCATCGACAAGGGCTTTTGTTGAAGAGACCTGTGGGCTAGCAGAAATCCCTAAACGGGAACAACCCAGTCCTTCTGCGAATCGGAGCCAGAGCTCAGGATGATTCTCTTCTCCTTGCTCTTCCTCTACCAGGTTAGCGAGGAGGACTTGTCTTTGAGCTAAATCAGCGCAGCGAGAGTGGATGGCACTGATGTAACGAGGAAAGGCAGCCACGTGATGATAATACTCCGAAGCGTAGACCTGTAAGACCCCCTGGCTCAAAGTTCCGGAATTCCAACTTTGATAGAACGGATGCTTGAGAAGATGATACTGGTCAAGATTTTCACAAAGTGCACTTAAAAAAGACATGTTCCGCTACTCCAGCAACGAGGGGTTACTTCCGCTTTTTAGCCAAGGAGGGTTTGGGGAAACTACATAGCTGGTTCCCCACCCAATTAAGAACCAGCTAGTTCCCCCAATTAAGAAAGCGCAGCTTTCTTTTTAAGCTGCATTTTCTTCCATTTTTCCACCCCAACGACACAACCACTTGAGACAAAAGTCGATGAAAGAGTAGCCGAGATGATACCGATGAGCATGGCCATAGCAAAAGTCCAAATTTGACCAGTGCTAAAAACAAGCATCCCGACTAGAGAAAGGGCTGTCGACAGAGAGGTGTTGATCGATCTCGCCAGAGTTTCGTTCAGAGATATGTTGACGTTGTCAACCAGGGATCGATTCGGATGATCATGTAGATTCTCACGAATACGATCGTAAATGACAATGGTGTCGTTGATCGAATACCCGACCGCTGTCAAAAATGCAGCGACTGCAACAAGGTCGAACGACTGCCAGAAGAGAACGTAGAAGCCAAGAATCACAAACACGTCGAAAAGCATCTTCGCAATCGCACCTGGAGCAAAGCGCAGGTCAAATCGGAAGGCGATATAGAGAACGATAGCAAGAATGGCATAGAGCAGAGAAATCAGTCCCTGGTTTCTGAGTTCTTTTCCGACTTGTGGACCGACGAAACCTACCTGCTGAATTTCTGGTCCATGCTCTTTCAGATCAGATAGAAGAGCGTTCTTAAAGGCGACGTAGGTATTCGAAGCTTGGACGGAAGCCTGAGAACCGTCAGCAGAACTGTCTTTATCTTCATAGCGAAGAAGGAAAAGTCGGTTACCCCCTTCTAAGGCTTGAAGACTGAGATCTTTAACGCCATTTTTCTCAGCTATCTCACGGATGCTCTTCGGCTCAACATCCTGGGTAAAGCTGATAGTCACCTCTGTCCCACCGGCAAAGTCGACCCCGAAGTTAAGTCCTTTGATGAACGTTGCACCGAGAACAAACACAACGAGAGAGATGGAAACGACGCTTATCGTTGGCAAAGTTTTCATGAAGTTGAATTGCAAAGTACGCTTTGTCTGGGAAGCGGCGGAGCCCAGCCAAGATTTAATTTTCTTGTCATCGACATAGCGCAGGGCGATATCGAAAAAGAGTTTTGTGCAAGACAGAGAGGTGAAGAGAGATACAAGAAGACCGATGATCAAGGTCACAGCAAAGCCACGGATTGGACCGGAGTTGTTCGTTTCAAGAAGGACCACAGATGCAATCAGTGTTGTGACGTGGGAGTCGATAATCGTCCAAAAGACTTTACCAAATCCAGCTTCCAGTGCTTTGCGAGGATGTTTTCCCTCTCTAAGTTCTTGCCGAATTCTTTCGTTGATGAGTACGTTCGCATCGACAGCCATACCCAGAGTCAAGACGAAACCTGCGATACCTGGAAGTGTAAGAGCAAAGCCGAACACAGCCATGATAGCAAGGAGGAAGAGGGCATTGAGGGCGAGAGCTAAACAAGCCAAGGCACCTGGTCTTCTATAGTAGACCAGCATGAACATGAAAACACAGAGCAGACCAACTAAGGCTCCAAGGAGACCTTGGTTTGCCAATTCTGGTCCCATGGAAGCCCCGACCTGTCTTTCTTCAAGAACTTGTATGGTCGCTGGAATAGCCCCTGATTTTAGGATAAGAGCTAGCTGAGTTCCCTCTTCAACGACTTCATTATAGCTTCGTCCACTGCCAAGAGTGATCTGCGCAGTGCCTCCGGCAATTTTCTGCGAAATAACGGGCGCAGATTCGACGACGTCATCAAGGACTATGGCCATTCTCTTCTTGACATATTTCTCAGTGAACTCAGCAAGTTTCTTGCCGCCAAGACCAGTAAAGCGGAGAGAAACTGCAGGCCTTCTGTCTAGTTCTGTGCTTTGAACCAGGTTGGCCTCGAGGACGTCATCCCCCATAAGATCAGTAGACGCGAGTACAACGTAGGACGTCCATTTAAACTTGTTCTTAGCCTTATCCCCAATCTGCTTGCGAGAGAACAGCAGCTCTCTATCTTGGGGGACTTTGTCTTTCAGGAAGGCGATAAGGTCCTCTTTGCTTTCTGAAGCAAAGGCGGAAGAACCTTCTGTATCCGCACTTGTGACACCAGGGGGGAGCTTGGCTTTCAGTTCGTCGAAGCCGCGGAATTCATCGTCGACGATCTTAAACTTTAGCTGAGCTGTACGACCGAGGAGCTCCTTGGCCTGCTGTGGATTACTAAAACCAGGCAATTGCACAAGGACAGAACCGTCAGAGCGACGGTTGACCATGGGTTCGGTAACGCCCCATTGATCGATACGGGTCCGGATCACTCGTTCAGCCTGTTCCAAGGCACCTTGTTTGATGCGTTCGATTTCGGATTCTTTGAAGGAGTAGATTAACTTTTGCCCGTCGCGGGAGAGTTTGTGGAGAAGCGGAAATTCTTTTGCCAGTTTTTCATGGAAAACGCCTTGATCTTGCTCAGCAGCTAAATCGACAACAAGGGTTTTGCTGTTCTTAGGCACATAAGCCGAGTTCACAGCCAGTTTCTGGTCTTTGGCCCAGGAACTGATCTCGGAGGCGTTCCGACCTAGTCGGTTTTCAACAGTTCCTTCGGTGTTGACACCGAGGACAAGCTGAACCCCGCCTTGAAGATCAAGGCCGAGTTTGACGTGCTGTTTAGGCAGCCAAGAAGGAAGCCTCTTAAAGAGCTCTTCCTGATTGTTTCTAATACTGGTCGGCTGAAGAAAATAGAAAATAGTAGGAGCCACCAAGTACAAAGCGGCTAAAGTCAGAAAACTGACAAGGGCAACCCGCCATCGTATGGGTTTCATATTATACAATCCTCTTTTAAGTGGATAGGGTGCACATATCTTTTTTACGGCCTTGCGAAGGAGGGGTTAGGGGGAAACTGCGCAGCTGGTTTCTCCCAAAACAAAATTTCAGGGGGAACCATCTGCGAAGTTTCCCCCTAACCCCCTCCTTGCAACCTTGCTGCCGCAACGCTCTTGCAACAACTTACCTATTTTGATTCTGTCGAAACACAGAATTCTTGAATTTTTTTCACAAGATTGTCCGCAGTAAAACCAAATTCGACAGCCAAGTCTTCGGCTGGAGCGCTTGCTCCGTAGTGATCTAAGCCTATCATCAAGCCGTCTGAGCCAACAAAACGCTCCCAGCCTAGGGTTGAACCTGCCTCCATAGAGATCCTTACTGGGCAGGAGGAGCTCAAAACTTTATTTCGGTAGGTAGAATCTTGCAGAAAAAAGAGTTCCCAACAAGGGACAGACACAACACGTACTTTTTTCGCCGTAGATTCTAGCTTCACAGCCACAGCGAGAGCCAATGACACTTCACTGCCTGTAGCGAAGATCACTATATCACAGGGTTCGTCTTCTCGCGTTAAAATCCAAGCACCTTTTGAGGCCTGTTTTACTTTTTCGCGAGAGTAGGGAAGGTGCGGAAGTTTCTGACGAGATAAGCAGAGGCAGCTCGGCGCTTTTAGACCGATGGCTGTTTGCATGGCAAGTTCTGTTTCTTGAGCATCAGCGGGGCGGAAGACGTAGAGGTCCGGGATAAGACGGAGGCTCATCAATTGTTCAACTGGCTGATGGGTGGGGCCGTCTTCTCCCACGTAAAAGGAATCATGGGTGAAGATGTGCAGTACGCAAGCTTTCTGGAGGGCTCCTAAGCGCAGAGCGGGTCGAGAGTAATCAGAAAAGCTGAGAAAGGTAGCGTCAAAGGGGATCAGTCCACCATAAAGGGCGATCCCGTTACTGGCAGCAGACATCGGGAATTCGCGAACGCCGAAACAAAGGTTTCGATTTTGGGGATTTCGAGAGGAAAAATCGCCCATGCGTTGGGCATAAACTTCAGTCATGTTGGAAGGTTCAAGATCGGCGCTTCCTCCTATGAGATTAGGAATTTTTTCAGCCCAGGATTCTAAAATTTTGCCAAAGGCCTCTCTCGTCGCGAAAGGTTTGCTTAAGTCCCATAGGGGAGCCTCATGAGACATTTGCAGTTTTTTTAAGATCTCTTCGTAGCTTGCAAAATACAGGGCATTTTTATCTGCAAAACTAGCATGACACTGTAGCTCTTTTTCATGCTTCTTCCACTGGCGAACCTTCTCCCTCAGTTCAGGATACCGTCTTTGGAATTGGGTGCGAGCTGCTTCCGGCCAAAAAAACTCTTCATCGGCGGGGATAGACCAGTTTTGTTTAGTTTTGAGTCTCTCCTCTGCGGGGAAAGGGGCACCATGCGTTTTGTGCTGGCCTTCCAGTGAGGCAGCTCCTTTAGCCATGATGGTTCGTGCGATGATCAAGGTCGGTTTTGTGGAGTGCAAAGCCGAAGTGTAGGCCGCGCGGATGGCGCCTGTGTCATGACCGTCGATGGAGATGACATTCCAAGAAAATCCTCTGAAGATCTTCTCTTCGTCATCAGATGTAGCACGGTCGATAGCCCCAGAAATCTGCTGAGCATTTTTGTCATAGATCCAAACGAGTCGAGAGAGGCCGAGATGTCCAGCCCAAGAGGCTGCTCCGAGAGTGACGCATTCCTGCATGCACCCATCTCCGAGGAGAACCCAGGTTCTGTGGTCAAAGAGCTGCTTATCCAGACGAGCTGCCATATGCTCCTGCGCTATGGCAAAACCAACAGACATGGCACAGCCCTGCCCCAAAGGACCTGTCGTGCATTCTACGCCAGGGGTCAGCCCGTTTTCAGGATGACCGGGAGTGCTTGAGTGCAGTTGTCGGAATCTCTTGAGTTCAGACAGGTTTAAAAAACCCTGAGCAAAGAGAAGAGAATAGAGGAGCATGGATTCGTGCCCCGCACTGAGGATGAAGCGGTCACGCCCGCGCCACTGGGGGTCGTCTGGGTCAAAGCAAAGAAACTCTGAGAAGAGAATATAGGCTAGATCCATGCTTGAAAGTGCTCCGCCGGGGTGGCCGGATTTTGCTTTATGCACCCCATCTACGACGAGACCTCTGAGCCAGTCGGCTACATTTTTATCAGATGCTGCTTTTTCGAACATTTTGTTATCAGACCTTTTGTTCTCGGACTTTTTGTTCTCGGACACAGGAACCTCCATCAGAATCGAAATTTGACAAGGCGACTGCCGAAGAATAGAGTTGTCAAAAAATTTGCCTGCGGGGCGTCAAAAAGACGAGAGACGCAGGAAGTCTAACGAGCCGCTGGGCTTTTGATATATCTATCAAAGGTCAGAGTATAGAGGAAACAGCTTCCCGCTGAGGAATAAAAAATGTCGGTCTTAAAAATCATAACCTGGCCAGCACAAGTGCTGGAGACAAAAGCTGAGGATGTTCAAGTCTTTGATCAAGATTTGAAAAAATTAGTCGTGGATATGCATGATACCATGAATGACGCAGATGCTATCGGGCTAGCTGCCAATCAAATCAATATAGCCAAACGTGTGCTCGTCCTGAAAATCCCGTACTCTGCCCCAAGGGAGCGAGGAGGGGAGGATCTTGGTGACGAGGATGGGGAAGAAGACCTTGAGGGCCAGACGAAGTCCAGTAGGAAAAAACAGAGGGTTATGGAAGAACGCTGTTGGTGGCATGATAAGCCCATGACTTTCATCAATCCTGTGATCTTAGAGAAGCGTGGAACGATCAGTTATGTAGAAGGTTGCCTCAGCTTCCCTGAGATCTTTGAGGGTGTCGATAGGGCCGCCTACGTAAAAGTTAAGGCTATGGATGAACGCGGTGTGGAGTTTGAAGTCGAAGCAGAAGGGATTTTCTCTGTCTGTCTCCAGCATGAAATCGACCACATTGACGGGATTGTTTTTTTTAAGCGTATGAGTCGCTTGAAAGCTAAGAGCATTCAAAATAAAATGCTGAAGCGAGAGCGACTGAAATAGGCTCTGGCTTTCCCCGAACGTATGTCGAATAGGAAGCATAAGATGGCCTCTATCCTTTCAGCCTCTTTATTGGCCTGTGACTTATTAAAGATAAGGGATGAAGTCAAAGACATCGAGGGGGCTATAGACTGGCTTCATGTCGATGTCATGGATGGGCACTTCGTCCCCAATCTCAGCTTTGGTCTTCCTATTGTGGAGGCTCTTAAAAAAGAGTCTAAAAAGCCACTTGATGTCCATATTATGGTGGCCAACCCAGATCGGGTGGCAGGGGACTATGTTCGGGCAGGGGCTGATCTCCTTACTTTTCACCCCGAAGCCTCAGTCCATCCCCATAGAACCATGCAAACGATCAAAAACTTGGGGGCAAAAGTAGGTCTTGCCCTCAATCCGGGGACGCCCCTGTCGAGTATAGAGCCCCTACTCCCCGAGATTGATCTGCTCCTTCTCATGTCCGTTAATCCAGGATTTGGCGGGCAGAGCTACCTCCCTCTGACAGAATACAAAATCAAAGAATTTCAATCTCTGAAAACAAAATGGCAACTGTCTCAATGTTTGCTTTCTATCGATGGTGGCATCTCTGAGAAAAATATCGGAAAGCTTGCTGCTCTGGGAATGGACTGCTTTGTCTGTGGGACAGCTATTTTCTCAGCAAAAGATAGGGTGAAGAAAATTCAGGAGCTAAGAGCCTTGTCAGTAAGCTCTGTAAGGAGGGGTTAGGGGAAACCTTGCCCTGAGCTTGTCGAATGGGTGAGCGGCTTGTTCCCCTAAAGATAGAATAACGTTAAGGACGCTTATGAAAACTAGTGGATTTGCTCTCGGCAGTGATCAGCTTACGACGAAAAAACTAGTGGTTCTTTCGCAAGAGCCAAATCCGGAACTTAGTTTTGGTGCCGATGTTGTGGAAAGATTAAGAGCTCAGCGCAGCATGCTGACTAAACTTTTGGCTGAAGACAAGGCCCTCTATGGCATCAATACGGGATTTGGCTTCCTTTCCAGTGTTCGAATCCCCGATGCAGATTTGCAGCAGCTCCAGGTGAATCTGATCCGTTCTCACGCCTGTGGCATGGGGGAGCCTCTTTCTCAGGAAGCTGTGCGTGGACTCCTCGTGGTGAAAGCCCACAATCTTGCTCTGGGGGGTAGTGGTGTTCGTCCAGACTGTATAGAAAAGATTATTGAATTCCTAAAACATGACATTCTTCCCATGATCCCGATTCAGGGTAGTGTTGGGGCTTCAGGGGATTTAGCTCCTCTGGCCCATTTGGCTATGGGCCTGCTCGGAGAGGGTGAGGTTTATTATAAGGGCCAGAGGGAGAGTGCAGCATCGGCTCTGCGCAAAGCAGGGGTTAAACCTTTTCGGCCGGAGTTCAAAGAAGGACTGTCCCTTATCAACGGGACACAGTTTATGACGGTGATATCGGCCCATGCTTTTGAGGAGGCTCGGACTATTTTCGAGTCCTCGCTTACGATTTCTGCTCTCAGCATAGACGCTTTCCAGGGAAGCATTCGTCCTTTTGATCCGAGAATTCATGCCCTGCGTCCCCATCGTGGGCAGAGCTATGTTGCGAAACGCATACTCAGTCATTTCTCGGCTCCAGATGAAATTCTGGAGAATCATGCCCAGTGCAATAAGGTTCAAGATCCCTATTCGTTTCGCTGTATCCCACAGGTTTATGGGGCTACTTACGATGCTCTTTGCTTTGTCGATTCCATCCTGCAAGTAGAATTGAATAGTGTTACGGATAATCCTCTTGTCTTTGAGGGTGGTCAGGTTGTGAGTGGCGGGAACTTCCATGGGCAGTCGGTGTCTATGGCCATGGACTTTCTGGCTATCGCTGTGTCAGAGATTGCGAGCTTATCAGAGAGACGTATAGACAGGATGATCAGTCCCCAGAGTAGTGGTCTTTCGACTTTTCTGGTTAAAAAAGAAGGGCTAAACTCAGGCTTTATGATCCCTCAGGTTACGGCAGCTGCTCTTGTTTCTGAAAATAAAGTGCTGTCCCATCCGGCTAGCGTCGACAGTATCCCCACCAACGTCGGTAAAGAAGACCATGTCAGTATGGGGCCTTTTGCTGCTAGAAAAGCAGCGCAGGTTGTGCAGAATGTGGCAAAGGTTCTTGCCATTGAGTTGCTCACAGCCTGTCAGGCTCTTGACTTCCTTAAACCCCTTAAGCCAGGTCCAGCTCTGCTCAAAATTTATGAACGTGTGCGCGAGCAGGTGAGTTTTATGGAAGAAGATCGATCTTTATCTGCTGAGTTGATGATGATGGAAAAGCAAATCCGAGCTGGAGTCTTTATTCACGAATAAACTTAAGACAGGGGGGAGATTCTAAAGAGGGGGGAACGTCCTCTTTAGTGAGGGTCCGTTCCCTCCCCTTACACTCCCCTCCCCATCTTTGTATAAGGAAAACCTATGATTTATAAATCTTTCATTCCAGTGTCAAAAGACAGCGACTTCCCGATTCAAAATCTACCTTATGGTGTTTTCACAAGAAACAAGCAGCCAGAGGAGTTCCTGATAGGTTGTGCTATCGGTGATCTCATTTTGAATCTGAGTGAGTTGGAAAAAAGAGGCATGATCCAGTTGTTAAAACCAGTTTTTCAGGGGCAGCGCAGCTTGAATGCTTTTATGGCTCTTGGGAAGAAGGAATGGACCCGAGTCAGGGAGCGCATAAGTTCACTGCTCAGGGAAGATAACCCTATTTTGAGGGATCAAGTTGATTTGAGATCCCGAGTTTTTGAACGTCAAAGTGAAGTGACGATGCAGATGCCTGCAGAGATTGGGGACTATACAGACTTCTACTCCTCAGCTCAACATGCTACGAATATAGGAGTCATGATAAGGGATAAAAATAACCCCTTGCTTCCCAACTGGAAGCATTTACCTGTTGCATACCATGGCAGAGCTTCTTCGGTTGTTGTCAGTGGGCATCCGATTCGTCGTCCTCAGGGGCAGATCTTAAGGGGAGAAAATCAACCTGTATTGGCCCCTTGTGAGCGTCTCGATTTTGAAATGGAGATGGCTTTTTTAGTAGGGACCGGCAACGCTCTTGGTTCTCCTATTCCCCTCCAAGAAACAGAAGATCATATCTTCGGTTTTGTCATGATGAACGACTGGTCTGCCCGAGATATTCAACGTTGGGAGTATCAACCCCTGGGGCCGTTCGTCAGCAAATCTTTCGTCACTTCAGTCTCTCCCTGGGTTGTGCCACTTGCGGCTCTAGAGCCTTTTCGAACAGAAGGTCCCGTTCAGGATCCAGTCCCACTTTCCTATTTGCAACAGCAGCAAGGGTCTAAGAATCACTATAGTCTTCAGCTTGAAGTCCTGCTTAAAACAGCAAAATCAGAGCAGCCGGAAAGAATTTCTCTCGGTAATATGAAGTCCCTCTACTGGAGCATACAGCAGCAACTAGCTCATCACAGTGTTACAGGTTGTAACATGAGGACCGGTGATCTCGTTGCTTCAGGTACCATCAGTGGAGATGATCCAAGCTCGTACGGTAGTTTGATGGAATTGGCGTGGAACGCCACTAAACCCCTTGTCCTCAAAAATGGAGAGACAAGAACATTCTTGCAAGATGGTGATCAGGTTGTCATGCGAGCCTATGCTGAGACGGGAGATTACCGAATCGGATTTGGTGAACTTAGGGGAACTGTTCAGGCTAGTTGATGATCTTGGTTGATGTTACGTCTGAGATCCCCTGACCACCAATGTCATTCGGTTAGGCTTGCGTTAGGATCCAGTTTATCTACGTATTCATGACAGAACCTCGTCATTGCGAGCGTAGCGTAGCGAAGCAATCTCAGTGTAAAGAAAAGATGGCTTCGTCGCCCGCGGCTCCTCGCAATGACAAAATCGGACCCCCTCCTTGCGTCCTTGCATATATAGATGTATGTGCACATATAGTAAAAAGCTATGTGTACCATACCTATTTAGTCTTTTTTTTATGCCCCCATAAATGAGATTCTGTCGGTGTTCTCAGACTTTTTCCCGAGGCCAGGGAGTTGTTATGTTACATTGGGTGATATCGTTTCTTGTGATTGCGATTATTGCAGGGTTATGTGGATTTACCGGTATTGCGGGGGCATCCGTTGAGATGGCACGGGCCATTTTCTTTATTTTTTTGGTTTTATTTATCATCTCCCTGGTGGCCCATGTGCTTAGGTCCTGAGTATCTGAGCAGATACTTCTTTGAAGGAGCGAGCCAATAATTGGATGAGGGGGTCATCACAGTTTTGATTGTGGGAGCCAAGCCAGATTGTGTATTGCCAGAACCCTTGTTTGGGGCCGAGGATACGAATAGATTTTTCTTGAAATTCTCTCGCTAGAAAAAGTAAGGGGAGGAATGCAAATCCTATCTCGTCAATCACAGAACGAACGAGGGAGTCGATGACATCACTCTCGAATACAATTCGTCCCTTTAAGTCGTGTGTGGCAAAAAAGTGGTCGATTTCTGAACGGAGTTTAAACTTAGAAGAAGGCATAATCCATTGCTCGCCATGACCCTCCAGTAGTCTGCATATTCCTGCATTTGATTTGATTTTTTGAATTTGAGAATAGATCTTCCCTTGGCTCGAGGCTCTCGAGCAGACTAAGGCTACCGGAGAATCCATACGGATAAGACTTTTCAGTTCAGGATCAGTGAGAGGAAGTTGAGTGACTATGGCATCCAATTCTTGGAATCGTAGTCGCTCAACAAGTTGTTCGTGGTTCCCCGAGACCATGGTGACCTTAGGGCGTTTGGTGAGTCCATGTTTTTTTAAGAAAAGACTGACGACCTCTACGACAAAAGATCTTTCTACTTCATCAGATACACCAATGTTAATTCGTCGAGCTGCAGAAGGAACTCTTTCCAAGATAAGTTCACTTAATTCTTCAGACACATCAAACATGCGTCGACAAAATCCATAAACGATGGAACCTGCTTCCGTTAATTGATTCTTTCTACCAACTTTACGGAAAAGCTTCATGTCAAGGGACTGCTCTAGAACTTTGAGCTGACTGCTTAGCGAAGGTTGAGAGATCCTCAAATGGTTTGCTGCAGCGATGGTTCCGCCTGATTTTGCCGTGATATAGAAGTAATAGAGATGATTAAAGTTAAAATACATATATAGAGATATACTATGTATCAGATAGTTATTATATATTTTTCTTATTATGGAGAAGAGAGCATTTTCAGACGGTGGTTGCAGTTAAAGGGAGAATCTTTCGGAACGACGAAAGATTAAGTCTCGAAGCAGAGGTTCTCTTTAACAGCGATCCCGGAATGAAACAGAGCTACCCGGGGTTCTCTAGAAAAAGGGATTTTATGAGTAACGAAACAACAAAAAAGTCGGAACCAACAAAGCCCGAATGGACAGAGGCAAAAAAATCAGAATTAACAAAGCCGGAAGGATCAAAGCCGGAAGCTGTGAAATCTGAGTGGACGGAAGCCAAAAAGACGGAAGAATCAAAGCCGGAAGCTGTGAAGTCTGAATGGACGGAAGCCAAAAAGAAGGAAGAATCAAAGCCGGAGGCTGTGAAGTCCGACTGGACGGAAACCAGGGGGAAGATTAAGGCGAAATTTGGGAGATTGTCTGATGAGGCAATTGACTCTCTGAAGGGGAACTTAGATCTGCTGTCAGCGAAGCTGCAGAGTGTCTATGGCTATGCTAAAGAAAAAGCAGATAGTGAGCTGGTGGCTCTTAAGGGTTCGATGCGGACCGCTGCAGTGCCTATGAAGAAGGAAGCTCTTGCAGCACAAAAGTGATGTAATGATCTGAAAAAAGAGTCGAAATTCTGCTAGGGAAAATAGCTTCTGAAAAAGAAGAAAGGGTAAAAAAGAAGAAAGGGGTCGCGTATGTCGCAGAGTGGGGGAGGAGACTCAAGTCTTCTCCCCATCTTTTCTATGACACGTTTTTTTCTTCCTGAACTTTGACGAGTTGGATTCGGTGTTTTTTTACTTCCAGAACTTCCATGTTCAGAGGGCCGACTTTCAGCTTCTGCCCGACTCGGGGCATCTGTCCCAGAATGCGAGTGATCCAACCCGATAAAGTGTTGCTGTCCCCCTGTTCATATTCTTCTGTGTGAAAGACTTTCTCATCTTCTAAGCCAAAGTATTCAAGAAAGTCCTCTACGTGTGTAGATCCATCAGCATGAAAAACCTGCTCATCGACTTTAGCTATTTTTGCTTGTTCAGAGTCAAACTCATCTTGGATCTCTCCAACAATCTCTTCGAGAATATCTTCCATGGTCACGAGACCGGCTGTTCCACCATATTCGTCGATGACGATAGCGAGATGGCTTTTTGTTCTTTGGAGATCCTTAAAGACTTCCATAATCGTCTTGGATTCAGGGACAAAAATGGATTCCCGCATGATGCTTTTAGCGCTGATCTTTTCTGCTTCCGATGGGTCCTGCAAGTAGCGCAGAAGATCCTTCAAGAGAACCATCCCGACGATGTTATCCATCTGATGACGGTAGACAGGAATGCGTGAGTAACCCGTTTTCATCACACTGTCGATCATTTCGCGGAATGGAGCTTTTGTTTCAAAAGCTGTGATGTCCATCCTAGGGGTCATGATTTCGCCCACGACCGTCTCATCGAAGTCAAAGGCTCCCTCTATGATGTTTTTCTTGATATCACCGAAGACCCCTGCCTTCTTGCTCTCCTTCATCATGAATTCTAGTTCTTCTTGAGTGATCAGAGGTTCGCTCTTTTTTCCTCCAGAAAACAACTTGATAATGTATTCTGCAAAATCAGAAAAAAAGCGAACAGCAGGATAACTGGCGTAGTACATAAAACAGGCGGCCTGAAGGCAGGGCAGAGCGACCTTCTCTGAATAAGCTTTTGCAAAGGATTTGGGCAGAATCTCTCCGAAGACCAGAATGAGAATGGTGATGATCCCAGTTGAGATCCCGATAGCGCCACTTTGGGTGTATCGATAAGCAAACTCTGTAGCGATGGCCGATGCCAAAATATTTACGACATTGTTGAAGATCAGCAAAGTTGTCAGGATTCTGCCGGGATGAGTGAGCCAAATTTTCAGATAGGGGGAATGTTTTTTGCTTGTATTGAGCAGGTGCCTCGCTTTGAGAACGCCGAGAGAAGTGACTGCTGTTTCACAAAAGGAAAAGAAAGCAGAAATGACAAGACAGAGCAGGATGGCGAGGAGGTGAGAGAGAGGGTCTGCGCTTACCGTATAACTGTCCATACGTCTCATGTCCTACTTAAGTTGAAGGCAGTCCGTCCAAAGGGGACGGCCTCTAGATTCTTCCAAGAAAGAGAGCAGCAAAGTCTGCTGTTCTAGCATGCGCTTTTCTTCTTCCGGCTTTTCATGGTCATGCCCACAAAGGTGGAGAATCCCATGGATCAACAGAAAGGCAAGCTCCCTATCTAGAGCATGTCCGATTGTTTGGGCATTTTCAAAGGCTTTTTCTGGCGAAATAACAAGATCACCCAGTATACAGCCTAAAGGGCCTTCTGCTCCTAGCTTAGGCATAGGCTCGAGTCCGACACAACGGATCGATTTTTCTTCAGCGAGCCAGTCTATCTGGGGAAAAGAAAGGACATCTGTGTCCTTCTCTATATTTCTAAATTGTTTATTGATACGGGTCATTTCTTTTGAGGGCACAAATTTAATACACAGATAGACAGGGCCAAGTCCAAGCTGCGAGCAGATGACCGCGGCCAACTCTTGTACTCGTTTTTTATCAATTTTGAAGGAGGACAGACGGGCGGATAGCACGTCTATCTGTGAGAGAGGGGGATTCGTACTAATTTTTGTTTTTCCTTTTGTGTTGAGACAGATCTCTGACCTCTGCAAGTGGCTCTACTTTGGGTAGGAAGACAAAAACGGGCCTTCTCAGAGTGCCTACGGCGAGAGACTCTAAGGAGGCGACCCGAACAGTCGCTGGACTGACTTCAAGGTCAGCCTGTGCTGGGTTTTCTGTTTTTAGACCTTCTTCGACCTGTATCAGCGCATCGGCATGGGTTCTAAGAAGCTCGGAAAGTCCCTCGACATAAGAGGCCTCACCGTTAGCTCTTACCATATTACACCTTCCCTTTTCCTCCACAAACCTTGAAATATGCTCTGACCTTGTTCTTTGAACCTCGCATGAAAACTACTTTCATAGGTTAGAGAATCACCCCAGGGGTTGTGGACAGTCTCCTCTTCAAGCGTCCTGAGCTCTTTCGGCCAGTTCAGCCCTTTCATAAAGGAGCAGACTTCCTCGTAATAGAGCTCGGAGTCTGTTCTAAACCAGAAGAACCCAGTCTTTCTAAGGAGAAGGCTGAGATTTTGGCAGTAGGCGTCTGTAAAAAGTCTTTTGTGGGCTTGTTTCTTTTTTTTCGTCCATGGGTCGGGGAAGAAAGCAATGACCCCGTCTAATTCCCCTGGATGAAAGATCTGCGGTACGACCCTAGCGTCTGCGAGAATGAGAGACGCGTTACTTAAGCTGAGAGAGGCGACTTTTTCTGCTGTGGAAACAATTCGCTTGAAAGTGATGTCCATCCCCACAAAACCGGTGTCGGGGTGCTGTCCAGCCATCTCGCAGAAGGTCTTGCCGTTATGAGAACCAATTTCGAGGACTAGTTTGTCTATTTTGCGATTTTTTTCCGAAAAGGCTTTTTCTCGCCAAAGTCCTGGGAATGTTTTCAAGTCTGAGCCATGGACAATTGGCAAATGCCTTTTTGTTTGATTCTCTACATAAGTCTGAACGTAGGGGTTGATCGGCTTATATCGAGGGGGCAACTCGAGGTGTTCAAAAAGATTTTGGGGAAGCATCGTCTATCCAGCAAGGAAGGGTTTTAGGGGATACTGCGCAGCTGGTTCCCCTTTTTCTAAAGAGGGCGTTCCCCCCTCTTTGAGGGGAGTGTACGAATGTGGCAGTGGGATAAAGCTAATAAAAAAATCAGCTGCTAGAGCGATAAGCCGGATTCTGTCTTTAGGGCAAAGAGCCCTAGAGGCTGTCATCAATCTAGGAGGGCCATTACTGACCCCCTCAAGCAACCTACCCGGGAGCCTAGCGCTGGGCGGCACTTGATCCTATCCCTGCTCATTCCCAGTTTCCTGGTTTGGATGCAGAGACGAGATCCATCTCCCCTATTTGGTCTTGCTTCAGGTAGGGTTTACCAAGCTGTCCTGTTACCAGGGACACTGGTGAGCTCTTACCTCACCGTTTCACCCTTACCAGCTATAACACTGGCGGTTTACTTTCTGTTGCACTTTCCGTCAGACTTTTTGCTTTCACCGTCTCTTGCGAGACGTGGTGATCATGGAAAATCTGCCTGGCCGTTAACCAGTACCTTGCCCGATGAAGTCCGGACTTTCCTCGTCGCTTAGCAGGGTTCTGTTAAAAATTGGGCAGAACCCAACTGGCAGAACTGCATAAGCGCCACGACAGCCCATTCTAGCTAGCTATAGATTTGGTGTGTTAGGAATTTATCCCTGCCTTTGACGGCCCCGTTTAGGGCTGCCACACCCGCCTGCTGGGTTTAGGGTCACTAAGGATAAATGTCAAGGACTAGTCTCTAGAGCTTGAAACTAAGACCTAGACTTGCCCCAGTAAAGAGTCGAGTGTGCTCGACGTGGACGCCTAAACGAAGGTCTTTATTCAGTGCCAGATTTAAGGCAGCTTCGACCCCGATATCAATGGCTACCTGCTTCGAATTCTGATCGGTAAGAACCCCAGTTGAGGTCCCGAAATCGAAATCTAGCCTGTCTACTATAGATTGGCGGAGGCTTGCGTGTACAGAAATAGCATGCAGGTCCTTAGACAGAGTGTGAGCCAGGTAGTTGTAGGAAAGAGCCAAAACTAGAACAAGAGAAGAGGAGGGGAGAAGGTCTGGGAAAGGTCTTTCTACAGCGAGATGATGGGCTGTATAGATAACTTTCGATCCCTGTCGGAACTGCTTCCTCCCGATGCCAAGAGTATAGGTATTCAAGTTTTTTGCTTTAGGTTCACTCATCGTAGAAGCCATGCTTATCGCAGAAGCTAAATTTGACGAGCTAAGCTCACAAGATGGTTTTGGGTCTTGTGTGGGGCTTTTTTTGCGAAAAAAAGCATAAACGAGAACAGATCTTCCTAACTCAGAAGTCGCTCCCAGCAATTTAACTTCGATACGAGTTTGGGGGCTTTGGGAGAGAACCATCTCCAATATTTTTTTGGCTCGTAACTCTACCAGTTCGTGATTGCGTCTTTTACGACCATTTGGAGAAGAGGAAGAAAAGATAAGAACTTCGTCGAGTTGCAGCTCTTGACCCGCTTCGTTTGCCTTCAAGCAAGGGGCCAAATGGTAACTAGAAAAAATATCACTGTTGTGATTAAAACGAATTAAACATGTTCTCAGTATACGAGATCCGTCCTGCTCAGAAGAGAGTGGGAAAGATTGAGAATAGGAGTAAGGTGTCAAGAGAAGGGATAAACTAAAAAGAACGATAGAAATGAAATGACTTTTCATGGATTTTTTAACCCTTCGATGATTTCGAGGGACTTACCGTCTGATCCTTTAATGAAGGCGTGAACTCTTGATCCGGGTTCAAAATCGCGAAGTAAGTTCTCAGAGCTCTCTCCGAATTGTTCGGGTTCAACTTTTGCAGCATGCTCAAATCGAGTCCTTAGGCCCCGTTCACACTTTTCTCTCAACTCCGCTAATGAATATCTTCTTGTTACATAATAATCTGTCGCATCAGATTCAGAGGGACCTGCATCGGAATGCCCAGGAAGTTCGACAGGAGTCCCGTCTTCATGTCGGGCCAGTGCGGTGAGATCACTGAGAATGATGTGACTGTTTTTTTTCCGGACTTCTCCCAAACAGTGCACCAAAGGAAATGAACGTTTGCGATCCGAACCTATATGGGGTGGCTCTGCTTCTAAACCGAATGGGGATCCGTCAGGTTGTTGTGGAGGTGATTCTTCATTGTCGACAGTTCCGCAAGATGACAGAACTATCAGGTAAGTGACTGAGAGAAGTTTTCTAGCAAAATTTGAGATGTCCGTTTTCATCGTCGCCTCAAAGGGTACAGTGTCGAAATCTGTTTGCGAAGACTTTTGAAGTATGTGTTTCTGAAAAACAAAGTAAAGTGAATGTCCTGAGAGTGCAAGAAGATTAGTTTAAGTCTCTCAAGACATTCATCATCAGCATGTCATCTTCAATCTGTGCTACTGATTCACATCACTTATTCTTCTATGGCTGGCTGCCTAAGAGAACGCGTTTGTGAATTTAAGTCGATACGGATTAAGGTCTTACTTTCGGTTGATCTCGATGGATTCACCATTGATCACAACAAAAGGACGGATATTGACCAATTTAGTGTCTTTTTTCATACCTAATTAAGAATTAAACTAAATATAGGTGGTTGCCGATATCGGGGCTCATCATAGATTTTTTTACAAGCAGAGCAAGTGGTATTTTGAAGGGATGTTTAACATGCTTTAAATATTTAATTTTTACAGAAGATGTAGTTTGGAGACAGATTTAAAAGATGATTTTGAAATGCAGATGACGCTACCCTTCATCTGACTTTGGTAAAATAAAGTCAATTTTTTCGATGAATTGCCGAAAGCTCTCTAGAGGTGGGATTTTGGATAGCTCCAATATTTGAAGTGCAGAAGCATCATGCCATTTCTTGTTAGCATTTTATCTGAATTTCGCAGGAGGCTTTGGATGGCCTCCTTGCTCTGCTTAGCACTGACGTCTCAGTGCAGCAATGAAGGATCCTCACTCGTTACAAGCGCTGTTGAAGACGCATCGGCTCTAGGAGCCAGTCAAAACATAACAGGATCTATTTCTAGTCAGACAGGGGAACAATCTGATCTGTCTGGTTGGATAGTTCTGCTCGTTGAAAAAGGTTCTCAAATAACCCGAACATCTGAGATCAGCAGAGCCGGATTATTTTCATTTCCTCGTACTTTTATGAAAAAAGCCTATACTATCGCTTTGCTCTCTCCACCCTATACCTTGCAAGCTGTTCTCTCTTATCCCTCGTCAAGTACTACGCTCGTTCGTCAATATTTCACTTTGCAGTCACCGACGATCCCCCATCTTGTCCACAAAGGCGCTATCATCACTTTTCAAACTCTCGATGGAATCAAATTCGAGAAAGATTTAGCTATCGACTCAAATAGTGATGGGATTCCAGATGGCTACTCCTTGTTAGGGGCTTCGCTTGATGACTTTGAGCTTACACAGATGGAAGAACAAGAATTGGATAATGAGTATCTTGATGGAAAAAAACTTGATCTTGCGGCGCTGGTCGATACCGATCTCGATGGTATCGCTAATGTGGATGATGGAGATATCGATGGGGATGGACTGGCCAATGTCTTCGATCCTGATGATGACGGTGACGGAATTCTTGATATTTTTGATGACGATGCGAATGGTGACCTCATTGCAGATGCTGTACAAGGAAGGAATGATCTTTATTTTTCAAGAGATATGAAGTGGATTTCCGTTCAGTATGTTCTCCAATCCCCAGCTGCAACAGGAGGGAAGAGCTCTCGCTATATGGTCTTCTCAGCCCAAAGAAGTCGGAATGCTCAAATTCCTACCCCGACAGGTCTGCAAATCAGAGGAGCCACCTCGCTCCTGACAGGAGCCACGACGGAAGTCATCAATGGATCCGGAGCCGTCGTCAGTCAAACGTGGGATAGAACTTTGCTAGATGATGGTCTCAGTGGTGATGCCGCAAGTGGGGATTTGCTCTTTTCTAGGAAAGTTCTGCTAGATGGTGAAAAATCCCCAAACCAAAACCAAATCTTATTTTTTGAACTGAGTTACGTCAGTGGAGATACTAGCTGGGCTCAAGACTTTCCCTATACTTTTCCGAATCTCAGTCTCTCCACTATCAATGCAAGCTATGCTACTAGCAGTCGTGTTGTCACGATGACAGGCAACCCGTTCGGAGAATTTCAAACATTCACTTGGACGAGTTCTATCTATTTAATAGACGCTGATGGCAAAAGTACGAAAGTCTATACGTCATCTCCCGTTAAAGGTACAGAGCGGACAGCTGTTATTCCCAATAACATCTTAGAAGCTGGCAAAACATACAAACTTAAAGTGATCTCTCAAACTTTGGATCGTATCCCAGGCTATCCCTCTTACAGTGTGGAAAGTCCACTCGTTACCCTCGACACCAGCACTCCTTAAATTCAAGAATTTGTTTTTAGGAACCATCCCACAAGTCGTATAGCAAGGCATTGAGGAGCGAGCAGCGCAGCGACGAAAATAACGCGGCTAGACGACTTGTGGGATGGTTCCTAGTATTTTTAGATTGTTTTGCGCTTTATGCTGAGCTGTTTTTTGGTTCTGGGTGTTGGAAGAGGGCAGCAGATCGGCACCTCCCATCCTCTTTCGGTCGCAATTTAAACACATAAATTACATCGTCCCATCGCGACCTCAACCCGGATGGGACCCCCCGATCTGCTGCCCTCTTCCAACACCCAGAACTCCGACTAAGCAGATAAAGACGAGATTGCTTCGTCGCCTACGGCTCCTCGCAATGACGAAATCGCAGAACCTCGTCATATATGACAAAATGGCAGAACCTCGTCATATATGACAAAATGGCAGAACCTCGTCATATATGACAAAATCGCAGAACCTCGTCATTGCGAGCGAAGCGAAGCAATCTCCGTGTAAAGTCAGGGGATCTTTTGCTAACATGAATTACAAAGATAATCCGAGACACAAGGCACTTCTATGAATTCAGATATCTTATCGAAAGAACTTAAGGAAAAAGCCCGGCAGTATCGCCGAGAACTCTATCAGAAAATGAAAGCAGAGTACTCGGTCAAAAAAGAACAGGATAAAGCACAAAAAAAGAGAAACGAAGAAGAGGCAAAAATCCTCCGCCAAAAGGAAAACGATGAAAAGCTCTGGGAAACTCTCTTGACCGGCTCTCAGTTAGAGTTGAAGATGAGGAACGAGTGATTACATTTTGACGAGGAGAATTTATGAAAATAAGAAACTTACGATGGATGTCTTTTGTTGTGCTTAGTTTTTTGATGACTCGACCTGCTTTGGCGCTAGTCTCTGGACAGCTCTTCTATGGCCTCTCCTCCTATGATAAACAATTTGGATCGACATCGTCTTTGTCAGCAGACGGTCCCAGCGTAGGAGTCCATCTAGATCCCATTCCTCTCGTCCCTGTTGCCTTCGGTGCTTCCTACTCCCAGGTCAATTTTTCACTCAAAGATCTTCCATCCGCTAAATCAGTCTCTTTGACCAGAACTGCTCTCGAAGTGGAAGTCTGGGTCCCCATGGTTCCCGTTATTACCCCTTATGGACGTGCAGGGTATCTCATCGATGGAAAAGCTGATTTTAAAACAAAAGCTGATGTCGTCGTTTCTACTAAACTAGAAGGATACGAACTGGCACTTGGAATCAAATATTCCATCATCCCCCTCGTCAAAGCACTCTTCGAAGTTGGAAGCAACTCCTACAGCAATGTCGACTCTTCCAGTGACACTCTGAACGCAAAGCAAGTCCGAATTGGTGTTGAAGTCGGTATTTAGCAAATAATGGGGAGGGGAGTGTGAGGGGAGGGAACGTCCCCTCACAAAAGAAAGGAAGATATGTTGGTAGAAGATTATATCGGGTTCCAAAATCAGGCGGTGAGCCCATTCCATGTTGTTGCAGAACTGCAATCCCGCCTCTCTCGAGCTGGTTTTGAAGCTCTATCTTTGGCAGAGGTCTGGAAATTAGAGCTTGGGAAAAACTATTACATCACCCACCGGGATCAGAAGAGTTTGGTGGCCTTCTGTGTGCGAGAGCACGCACCTGCCGAAACTGGATTTGCCATTCTCGGTGCCCATACAGATAGCCCCGCTCTGCGTCTAAGGCTAAACCCCTGGCAGAGTCCAGGGCAGTATCAGCGACTCCTCACAGAGCTCCACGGTTCTCTCATCCTTCGCTCATGGCTAGACACCCCCCTTAAGCTAGGAGGGGTCCTCTATCGACAGCTGCGCACGGGAGAGGGAAAGAAACCAAGCTGGGACGCTATGGGACTCCCCTCCCTTCAAAGACAACTCGTCTGCTCAGAAAAAGCCCTAGCGATTATCCCTGATCTTGCTATCCACCTCGACCGGGAGAAAAATAATCAAGGTTCCATCAATGCCGAACAAGTGATGGCAGCAATACTAGGGTGCAAACCCAGAACTCTGCTGAGCCCCTCAGATCTTTCCAAGCTTTTTAAAATGGAAGAGGAGGCAGAGTGGGATGGCTTTGACCTAAGTCTTGCCCCAGCTTCTCCCCACTGTGTAGTCGGGCTTGATGACGAGTTCATCGTTGGACCAAGACATGACGATCTCGCTATGGTCTTCTGCGCTCAAAACGCTCTGATTCAAGCATCTCGAAATCAAAGTATGAAAAAACTTGCTCTGGCAGCTTTCTTTGACGCAGAAGAAACGGGATCGACAACTGCCTCAGGTGCCGGCAGTGTTTTTCTCAGTCACTGTCTCGAACGTATTGAAAGAGAATATCCTCAGCAGAAGTCCAAAAAATATGAGGAAGAAAGAACCAGGTTCATCAGAGCCCTGCAGAAGACTTTTCTTGTCTCTGCCGATATGGCTCACGCCTTTCACCCCTCTTTCCCTGATCGGCATGACGAAAATCATAGACCCCTGATCAACTCAGGTCTGGTCATCAAGCAGAATTGCAATGACCGCTATGCCACCACAGGCGAGAGTGCTGCCATCTTTGCTGCGATCTGTGAAACGTACGAGGTAAAAACTCAAAAGTTTGTGGCGAGGCAAGACATGGGTTGTGGCAGCACAATTGGTCCCATTGTCTCCGCCCAACTCGGATGTCCAGCCGTCGACGTCGGCCTACCGATGTGGAGTATGCACTCCGCTCGAGAGACCATGGGCACCCAAGATCTAGCCCACGCCTGCAAGGCCTTTGAAGCCTTTCTCAAGGGGTTTTAGATTGTCGTCATTGCCACTCTAACAAGGACTCGCCCCTCTAGGGGCTCGATTTTTTTTGTAGTCATCACCCCCGAACGCCGTTCAAACCTCAGTCATCACCACGCCGAAGGCCGAGGAACGAGGCGTTAGGCGGTCAGGTGATCTGCAATGTCATTGGATGAATTAGTTCTTTCTGTTTAGTCCAACAATATGAAGAACGAAGCTTATGTATATATTCTGACGAATTCGACGAATAAGGTCCTGTATGTTGGTGTTACTTCGAATTTACGAAGGAGGATTCTAGAGCATAAACAAAAAATTTATCCAGGTTTCACCCAAAAATATAACGTTAATAAATTAGTATTTTTTCAGGAAGGTTTAAAGATCAATGAAGCTATTTCCATGGAAAAAACAATCAAAAAGTGGTCAAGAAAAGCCAAAAATAAGCTGGTAGAATCCATGAATCCTGACTGGAGAGATCTCTCTTTATAAAGTTAGGACGGGCCTTTTTAGATCACCTGACCGCCTAACGGCCTCGTTCCTCGGCCTTCGGCGTGGTGATGACGGGGGTTTGAACGACGTTCGGGTGGGGTGAAGTGAAGTCCCAGGGCAGTCATCACGAAGTGAAGTCCCAGGGCAGTCATCACGAAGTGAAGTCCCAGGGCAGTCATCACGCGGTGAAGTGCCCGGGCAGTCATCCGGAAGTGAAGTCCGAGGGCAAGCATCACGAAGTGGAAAGGGGCTGGACTCCTTCGTCATCACCACGCCGAAGTGAAACGAAGGCGGTCAGGTGATCTTGTGCGTGAGCATGAGTACTTTTAATGGAGTTCTAGAAAGTCACGGATGCCATCTTTAATATCTGCAACACAATGACTAGGTAGGTGTCCTATTCGTCGGATGAAAAAGCGTGGATCTATGGTGAAAAGTTCGTTGCACCAAACGTAGGAAGTGTGCTGAACACCCCCTTCTCCCGCCTTAATTTCAGCATCAAGTAACTGGGATCGACATTTCGAGCCAATAGGTACACAAACGGGCCACCCCTGGGCATCAAGCTGGGCCTGTGGACAAAGGATAATGTACATGCGCGTCTTGCCAGAGGGATCTTTAGGTTGTTGGGGATCACTCTGCCGACGAGATGAGTCCTGATCAGAAAAATATAAAGATTTGAAATGTAGTCCAGTAATGATCTGATTATTCTCTCTTTTTTGGGAGAAGGGGGCAAGGGACAAGAGCTTTTTTTATTTCTTCTCCTCAGGCTTTAGCTGCTTTTTCATAAATCACCTCTGAAGATTTCAGGATGATGTCCCCCAGCTCTCCTTTCAGCATGTTACGTGTCAAAAGATCTATCTTGCGATTGTTGAAAAAGTGTTCGAATAAGTCGAGCATAATGCCAGAAAATTTGATCAAACCAGGTGTTTTTTGATCTTCAAACTCAACGATAATATCGATATCGCTGCTAGGCTTAAAATCTTTCGAGATGACAGATCCAAACAAAGACATCCTCTTTATGTCATTCTGCTGACAAAATGCGGCTAATTTAGTACTGTCTAAGTTCAGATGCGTTAAGCACATTGCGCTTTATCCATGGAGAACTTCTTGAATTTGAATATAGAGGACGTGTCTAGGCATTCTTTTTCAGAGGCAGATCCTTCTCCTTCACTTCACTCGGATCTTTCCATGCAATATAGGGAACTTTTCCTGTTAATTTCGTAAGACGGATGATGGTGTCAAAGTTTACACTGCCTTTTCCATACAGGATTTTTGCCACCATATTTTCACTAATTCCGAGAGCTCGCGCAACTTCGTTGTAGGAGAGATGTTTTTCCTCCATCTCAGCATGAAGAGTATGGGATAGACTTCCGCGTAGGGTTTTAACCCCAAGAATCCACATCTTAGAAAGCTCTTCTGCTTGGATAATCTCATCCTCACTCATCCACGATTTTATTGTATTTTTAACAGAGTTCATCATTTTTCCCTATTTCCAATAACTCAGTATTTAAAATATTATCGACGCTCAAATCCATTAGTCGCTCTCTTGCCTTCAAAATATCCCGAGACTGCTCCTTTGGATTGTTTTTGCTTCCTACCGCAGCAAGGAGTAGAATGACTATTTCCTTGTCGCTTCGTTCTTGGCCCTTTGCTTTGAACTGAGTTTCCACATAGTAGTAACGCTTCCCATTGGTCATACTCGTAGTTCATAGAGGCCATGCCCTAGAGCTTTATTTCTGGACGATACAAATTCTTTTGGTCCAAGCTCCTCGAGAGTTTCAACAAGTGCCAAGAAAATTTTACGGGCTTCACTATTGCCCTTGATTTCTTTTTCAAGCTCCTTGAGTACAGGACTTTTTTGAGACGCTTTGGGTTTCCAAAAATCTAAGCTCCAACTCACTCTTCGGCTCCTATCTTAAATTACTTAATATATATTAAGTAATTTAAGATATATGTCCAGATAATTAGATGATTGACTGATGTTACGCATGAGATCCCCTGACCGCCTTCGTTTCACTTCGGCGTGGGGATGACGAACTGCGATCATGGTCATCCCCACGCCGAAGGCCGAGGAACGAGGACGTTAGGCGGTCAGGGGGATCTTCTTATGCGTAACATCAGTCATTAAGTTTCTTAAAGCAAAAGAGGCCGGAGCGATAATGGCTCGGCCTCTTTTCTTTTTCTAAAGAGGGCGTTCCCCCTCAGGACTCTCCCCCGACAAGAAGGGAGGATCTCCCCCTGGAGATCGTTAGCAGCTGCCGGGGAACTTGAGCTGACAAGCACTTTGGGCGGCTTCTTCGGCCATCTTTGTTTGTTTCACCCGTTCATGGATCGATTCCATACTGTTTAAGTATTCATCGCTGGGTTGTTGCTGCTCCGTCAGGCCTACACCGCCAGATATAGCCCAGGCCCCCACACCTGCAGCGAGAACCCCAGCAACCCCAACTCCAATCACGCTTATACTTTTAAGTCTTGTCGTGATGTCCATCCCCTCTCCCGTGACCCTGCTTTTGAGTTCGCCTATTCCTGTTTTTTCAAGGTCCATATTGGCCAAATCTGTAGCTGTGTACGGTTTTAAATCTGCTACTTTTGGACCTGCAGCTGCAGCTGGGGCGGCTGCAGTAACGGCAGTAGGTTTTGGTAGTCTCTCTATTGCTTCATTGATATCTGCTGTTGCAAACTCTAAAGCCTTAGCTCGTTGCTCCTCTGAGAGTTTGGCCTCACCTTCGGGAATTAGAGCTTTAAATTCATTCTCGATAGCTCTTTTTTGTGCTTCATAACTTTCTTTTGAATCGTCTGTTGGCTCGCGACCAAGTGCATCTAACCTGCTCTTTTTTGCATCATCTAGGGCCTTTATCGCTGCTTCATCCCTTCTAAGATCGGTCACAAGGTTCGCCCTAAGTGCCTCAAGTCTCGCCCTTTCTGCCTCAAGTCTCGCCCTTTCTGCCTCTGTGGGACTAGGATCTGTAGCAACAACTGGGGGAGCTGCCCCGAATCTGGCTTTAACGGCATCATCAGTCGCTTGGACGATGTCTTCTGCCTTAAGAGGCGCTCTGTTCCCACTGGCGTCGGCTTCTCCAGCTGTGTGCGGGGCAAGGCCTTTAGCGGCAGCTTTTAATTTTTCCATTGCGGTATCTCTGGCTTCCCGAAGTCTAGCCCTCTCAGCTTCTGGAGCTTTGTTTAATTCTTTTTCTTTAGTAAAGAAATCATGCCTTGCAGCTATGAACTCTCTAATAGCACCTGATGCAGGCCTTATGAATTTGGGACCGACCTTCAAATGGTCAAAAATATGGGCGCCGGTACCCACCTCCATGGCCGCATGAGCTATACCCAGCGCACCACCCAGAACGAGAATAGAACCCAGGATGATCCCAATTGTGTTAGGCGCTTTTTTAGTTGAAACCCTAGGACTAACTCCCGTAGCTACTCCCGTTCCTGTTGTGGTCGGAGCACTTGCGGTTCCCGTCGTAGAGCTGGGTTTATCCCCCGTTGTGGAGCTGCTTGCAGGTGCAGGTGTGTCCCCTGTTGTGCTGCTGCTGCTTGTTGCGTCCCAGCCTCCAGTGCTATCCCCACTGCCTGAGCTTGTTCCGCCAATGGTAGAACCTGCACAACCTGAGTCGGCGAGCATGAACCCCGTTGTGGGTTCTTCAACCAGAGCAAAAGACTTCCCTTCAGCTTTATCTGCCTGAGCTTGAAGTTTCATCATTTCAATACCGATGACGGTTTCTTTCATGATGATAGCTAGGGTTGCTGGCTCAAAGCTAGTCATGTTGCAGACGAGGCTAAGCAGAGGATTTTTTTTGACCTCCGCTCCCTTGCAGTCCGATCCCATTCTACCGAGTTCTCTGCTTGTCTGAGACAGAGATTCCATCGAAAGACCTAGGTAGGCTGCTCCCCACTGAGCTTGGTTGTTATAAAATGTGAGAAGTGTCTGATCAGCCTTCTTGTTGTCAGGCATGTTTACTTCCCACAAACTGTCTTTAGCTCCACAGCACCATTCTTCAGGCTTGTTGGAAGAGGAGTTACAAGCCCAGCTCGCATCATCCTTGATGTAACTTGGATCTTGAACGCAGAGCTTAGCGGTGATCTCGATCTTACCAGAGGGGACTTCTACAGCTTCAAATGCATCTCTGTATTCCTTCTTCCAAGGACTGCAGTTTTTTGTATCGGTCTTTCCTTTTTTACAGGCCATCCAAGCGTAGAAGCCAAGTTTATCGAGGTCCTTTTGGGGGTGCCTACTGAGTTCCAGAGTCGAGAGCTCGTGGCCCCTGTCCCTTACAAGCACAGATAGATCTTCTTTTACGATCTTGAGACTCGCTTTAGCTACAGGCTCGGGTCGGTAGTTCTCGTCGCTAAAAAGAGCTAGGCCGGTCGAACAGGTTTTTGACCCGGAGAGACTCGAAGAAGTCGATGTCGTTCTTCTCGCTGTCGGTGTGCTGCTGCTCTTCTTACAGGCCCCACTTGCAAAGAGCCCTAGTAAGAGGAACAGAGAAAGAAGCGATTTTAAACGACCTGTCAACTGTTGACGGTGAGCCGCCAGGCCCGCTGTCTTAGCCCTAAAAACTCTCATACTCGAACTCCTCCTGGTACGAACTAAGCTCTTTTTTTAAATTGGATTTTAACCTAGTCCTATTTTACACGATTTTTTCTTTTATTGGAGAACGCATTGTTGGGGAACCGCTTTATTGGGGAACCAGCTGCGCAGTTTCCCCAAGCCCCTCCTTGCCTAATTACAAGGTTGCAGTTGCTTTTGCTTCGTCGTTTTGACCCGTTCCCAAATTTTGCTGATTTCCGTCAGAAAATTCTCGGTTTTAGCCTTGTCCTGATCGCTCAAACCATACTGAATAGCGAAGCCGATAGGGAGAAGACCTCCCAAAAAAACGGAAACCCCACCGAGGACGGAGACCATTCCTCCTCCCTTGGGAGTTTTGGTCAGAGCCTCCTTCGCTTTGACGGCTTCCTGAGTGGGAAGGAAGGATCTTGGTTTGTTAGCAGAATTGGTGAGAGCTTTACCAATCTCACTTTTCTGCCACTCTGGGAAGGTTTTCTTTGGACTCCCCCCTCCTCCTACTGGAGCTGGGTCTTCTGTCACTGTGCGAACAGGAGGAGTGGCATCGGCTTCTATCATCTCTTTAAAACTATTGTCGAAAGTATCTGGGAAAAACTTTTGCATCCCCTCCGCAGCATCCAAGAGCATGGGCTTAGTTAGCTTAGTTTCCCCGTCATTATAAAGAGCCAGAGCTCTACTGAATTTGTCGATAGCACCAATCTGCGAACGTAAGTTGGTCCCGTTGGGCACTACGTCAGAGAGTCCATAGCCAGCAATTTCATGCAGGAGAATGTTCCCCAGAATAAGAGTGCCTACTGTTGCTGTCATAAGACCCAGAACAAAGACAGCAGGGAGAGCGATCTTAAGCCCTTTGCTATCTGATGGATTAGGAATAACGGCAGCACTCGTCGTGCTGGTCGTTGTGAGGGTGACAGTCACAGGACGACTTGGGCTGGGAAGCAGGGGAATCGTGGTCCCCGTGGTCCCCGTGGTCCCACTCGGCTCTGGGCAATTTTTTACCTCTGCCAGTTTTAAACTTGTTCCCTCAGCCTTGACGAGCTGGGAAGAATTTGCCCCCTCCTCCGAGCTTTCCGTCTTGGCCATGGCCCAGAGATTTTCAATTTCTACAGAACCTAGGTCGAGCATCAGAGCTAGGGCTGCCGGGTCATAGCTTGAGATATTCCAGGCCAGATAGGCGAGGGAAGAATGTTTTTGAGCCTGTTCAAAACTAAGAAGGGAGAATTGACTTAAATAAGATCGACTCTGTTGGATGAGCCCCTGAGCTAGACCGAAGTACTCATCGCTGTAGCCCCTCTCTTTTTGAACACAGCTGAGTCGTTCAGGACTCTTGTCCAAGGTCGTCACATCCCAAGTCAGAGCTATCGACTTCTCATCGGCACAGCACCATTTCTCGGGTTTATCAAAAGCGTCGGCAGGATCACTTGCCGAGGGGAAGGTGCACCGCTGCTGCACCTGAGCGCGGTCTTTTTCTTCTGTATGCTCAAGGCGAGAAATACAGCGTTTTAAGTAAAGACGAGGCTTGCTGAGTTCTTTGCCTGAATTTACGGGGAGCAGAGGGAAGTCTGTTCCATACTCTCTTGCCCAAGGTTCGCAGGCCCCAGCTCCATCATTGTCACAGAGTTTCCATGCAAAAAATCCAGGTGTAGTGCTGTCTTTTACAGATAGAATAAGGTTTGTTTTACCCCCCTTCGTAGGAAGTTCACCAACGCTGAAGGAACTGTCTTGGAGAGATAGAGCTACCCAGGGAACTGAGTTAGGAGCCATGTCCTTGTCGGATGCTAATCTCATCGAGTTTGCTGGGCAACTTGGGGGAGTCTCGATGTGATTGGTTTTGGGTTTTCTTACAAAAACAGGTGCACTCGGGCCCTCGGATATACAACTTACCCAGAGGGTAGAGCAAAGAGTGAGGACGGAGGCCCTGGCCTGAATAGTTTTTGAATAACTGAACTTACGCATAAGATCCCCTGACCGCCTTCGTTTCACTTCGGCGTGGGGATGACCAGGATGGAAGTTCGTCATCCCCACGCCGAAAGCCGAGGAACGAGGCTGTTAGGCGGTCAGGGGATCTCATGCATAACGTCAATAATTCTCTAAACATATTGGGATTCTTTCGACGCGATGACGATTTTCCCTTCTTCTTCTAGTTTCCTGCAAATCTGCAAGATCTCGAATTGAGCAGACTCTACATCGGAGAGTTTAACAGCCCCCATAGCCTCCATGTCTTCCCTAAGCATTTCAGCAGCGCGTGCAGACATATTACGGAAGATCGCTTCTTTTACACCCTCAGATGCTGACTTAAGGGAGACCTTCCATTTGTCGACGGGGACACCTTTCACAAGCTCTTGCATACTTCGATCGTCCAATTTGACGAGATCATCGAACACGAACATGAGCTGTCTGATCTCTTCAGCAAGGTCCGGATCTCTTTCTTCGAGGTTGTCCAGTAGCTCTTCTTCTGTCGTTTTATCCATCAGATTGAGCATGTCTGCGATCGCATCGACACCCCCGAGTTTGTCGGTGGAGATAGACCCCATAGACTGAACTTCCTGACGTAAGACATCTTCAATTTCATCGATCAGTTCGGGGGCCACCGATTCCAAGTTGGCCACTCGGAGGAGGATCTCTTTATGGAGAGATTCCGGGAGCATTTTTAGAGTTTCTCAAAACTTAGCTGGCTCTAAATGAGCCAGGATAAGGGCCATAGTTTGGGGG
>JAGNWK010000026.1 GCA_017985985.1 Oligoflexales bacterium | reverse complement strand
CCTTCTAATCGTACTTTGAAGTAGACGCCATCTGCCCAGATGTAGACATACTCCTTGTCAGCGAGAGACCTTTTATCCCATGCCGTATATTCCTCGCTCCAAGCTTGCTTGAGCCTCACAATATTTGAGGAGGCTCATACCAAGTATGACAGCGGTTCGGGCGAGAAAAAATGGAGTAAGCAATGGGACGTGGAGTGTGTCGGCAGTGGTGGACTTACAGACCTTCGAACCGATGAATACTTTAAGTTTGATGATCGTGGAGATGCTCTGGGGGAGGTCATCTTCGTAACTGGGTATACCACCTGCGGACTCGATGGCAACCCACCCCCCGCAAAAGGATACGTCCCTTTTACCACCATGTTTGACAATCGTGGTAACAAGATGTGATCAATGAAATATATGTATCAAAGGGAGTAGTTCAATCCGAGTTCAACCTGGGTCCCAAAGCCCTGCATCGTGTACGCTTCTTCTACTTCTGTTGCTGAGACTGGAGTTTTTGTGAGGTCATGTTGGAAAAGGGTCGAAGCAAACTTTAAACTCATCCCAAATCCGCGACCGATGGGGATAAGCATTGAGCACCAGAGGCTTGTTTCTGTCGTCTGCCAATTGCCCTTGATTTCCTCCGTCACAGCTGGATCTTTTACCCTAAATTCATGATCCATTTCCATTTTAAAATCAATGCCGTAGTAAACATTGGTGACAGGATTAAAACCAAGTTCTGCACCGACAGAAAGATAGCTCGATGTCATAGAAAGTTCCTCTTCGCCAGACTTATCACTTTTTTGAAGAACAATTTTATCATTGACTTGATTGACTACCCCAACACTGAGACCGACCTCTGCTATAAATGAGGTTTTGAACCATGGACGAATTAAAAGTTCAACACTCGTCCTGTCACCTGAAACATCTGCTTCTCTCACATCCTTTGAACCTGTTCGAGCAATATTGAGGGTAAAATCTTCAACCTGTGTAAGGCCCAATCTAAAACCAAAAGCATTCATCCAAGTGAGCAGAGAACTCGTGGGGGCAAAAACTTCAACGACCACCCCCGCAGCCTTCGCTTCTTGATCAAGAGCCAAACCTGTCATCACATTTAAAGATGGCAAGAGAAGAGTTTTGCGCTGGTAGTGAACTTTGAAAATTGGATTTTGACGGTAGATTAATCCTGAATCTACACTTTTTTGTAGGTCGCCCAGGCGAATAATTTTTTTCTTTAAAAATTTAATTTTATCCTTCACAGCCCTTACGATTCTAGCCCTGACTTTCTTCGTCTTGGGGTCCACCACTGTCACCACCACCTCAGCTAAAACTTCTGTCATAGCCGGGTTCACGACGAGAAAGATTTGATAAGGCTGGACAGGTATTTTGCTAAAATCTTTACTTCGAAAAACAATACTTGCCAGAACAGGTTTCTCTGGCGGTTTGGTCTTTTTAGCTGGGGTAAACTCAACAACAGTACCTACCTCAACACCTTTGGTTGGTGCAATACTGTAGAGAGACTCACCCAACGCAGCATCAAAGGAAAAGGAAGACATGAAAACGCAGATAAAAAGCTGCGAGTATAAAAGCTGCAAAAATTTCTGTCGATAGATGTACAAGTGCGCCCCACAGATGTTTCGGGTCTGTTAGGCTCATCGGAAGAAAGATAAAGTTCATGATTCTAAATAGGAAATTCTTACACCCCCTTCTCAGGAAGAGAGTCAGGGGTGTCTGGTGAGGGAGGAGGCTAGGGGGAACTACACAGATGGCTTCCCCTAGAAAGGTTTTCAACTTTTGGTTTTTACCAATTCCTCATCAATCACCTTCTTAAACTCACTGTAGGGTAAGGCCCCAGCAAACTTACGACCATTGATGAAAAATGCAGGTGTACCAGATACGCCAAGCTTACGGCCAGACTCAAAGTTAGCCTGTATAATTTTCTTAGCCTTGTCAGGCTGGGCGTAACACTTCTTGAAGTCAGCCATGTTCAACTTAATCTGACTCGCATGTTTTTCAAAATCAGAGTCATTCAGATTTTTTTGATCAGAAAACAATTTATAGTACATTTCCCAGTATTTTCCCTGGAATGATGAACACTTTGCTGCAATTGCAGCGGGGATGGCTCGCGGATGGAAGTCGAGAGGGAAGTCGCGAACAATCCAACGAATTTTGCCCTTATAACTTTCAAGAATTTTCTTTGTATCATCAAGGACTCGAGAACAGAACGGGCACTGGTACTCCGAATATTCGACCACCGTCACCTGACAGGCCTCGCCTGCACAACCCATCGGCTTCGTATCTGTTTCCGCAGGTCCATAGCGGACATGATCTGTTGTCGAAGATACTGTCAGAGAGTAAAGAGGTTCCTGAGGCTTAGGATAAAGAACTTGGACATCGCCAGACTTAAAGCCTTGCTCCACGATGGCGTCGAGAAGAGCCTTCTTATCCCTCTCTCTCAAATACTCGCGGACCTGCTTCTCTTGTTCATCTTTCGGCAGTTTACTCAGCTGGGGGTGGGTCTTAAATCTCTCCAAAGTCTCCTTGACTTCACTTTCTTGAGTCTTCACCTTCCCCTGCAAATATTTCTCTTCTGCCTTCTCAGCGGATATTTTTTGCTCCTTCCCTAAATTCTCCCAATATTTTTTTAGGAAAGATTCCTTTGCCATTTCCTCAATGAGATCGTACTTTCTCTTCTCGATGTCAAAAAAAGTTGACGGGTCTTCCTTCATGATGTCAGCATAGGATTTTGTTGAACCGTAGACTTTAAAAGCGGCTCCCACGGTGGCATTGCCGGCGACCTCTGTAGAAGGGGGGGTCGGGGTTGGCGCCTTCGCTTTACTTTCTGCTGATGAGACCCCTGGCAGAACAAGCTGTAAAGACAGCAAAAGACCAGAGATGAAGCACGACTTTCTACCTATGATTTTCATGAGTACTCCATGAGTAGTGAGCTTGTAAAACGCAAGTTCTCATAACAATCGCTGCTAGATCGAAGAGCGAACTATCTGTTCTATTGCCCTTAAAAACTAAGCAGCATAAACGTTGGTTCGACCCAGCGCGATATTACAAGAACATACTTAAACCAAATCATTGAACCATTACACAGGAGCCTTATTGTGAACGAACATGCAGAGGAATTGCAACCCATTTTGTGGCTCGATTTAGAGATGACGGGACTCGACCCCATGAAAGACCGGATTTTAGAAGTCGCCTCCCTTGTCACTGACCAGGAACTCAATCTGCTCGCCGAGGGGCCACACCTTATTCTCCAGCAAGATCCAAACTTATTCCATTCCATGGATGACTGGAACAGGAACCATCATACCCAATCTGGACTTTGGCAGAAAGCTATCACCTCTACCATCCAACTGGCTGAAGCTGAGGAAATCTTCCTAACTTTTATCAAAAAATACTTTCCCAAAGGAAAAGGTTGCTTGGCAGGAAACACGATCTGGCAAGATCGACGCTTTATCATGCAACATATGAAACGGGTAGACTCCTACCTCCATCACCGCATGCTTGACATCAGCTCTATTAAAATTCTCTGCAAAAGCTGGTATCCTAAGTACAGCTTCAAGAAAAAAGATGCTCACCGAGCTCAGGACGACATCTTAGAGAGCCTGCATGAGCTAAAATTTTATCGCGAGCACATCTTCATCAAAAAAGAACAGGCCCGTGGAATACAGTGAGCACACGTTCCATAAGCTCCGCTGGAGAATCTATACATCTAGAGGGCTGGAATTTGGCAGCATGGACCGATCTACCCCTCTAGAACGAGAAGATTTCCTTTCCATTGCCCCACAGCAAGAGTGGGACCTGGGGCAAGAGATCCAGAACGAACTCCGTAGGACCGAATTCTTAAAAGGCAGACTCCTTGCCCACATCCTCTCTCCAGGTCTTCCCACCATAGGGAGAAGATCCAAGGGCAACGACCCTCTGTGGCCAAATCATATTCTCGGATCCATCTCCCATAAACGTGGGGATGTCGTCACCTGTGTCACAGCACGTGGGCAGGCTATAGGTCTTGGAATAGATATAGAAGATCCCACATTGTTTCCCGAAAAAGTAGAAAAAGCAATTTGTACACCTGAAGACCTGACTTTGCTCCGAGCCAACCTGTCCAAGTATTCATCGCAGAGCCTCGTCATTGCGAGCGCAGCGAAGCAATCTCCGTGTAAAGGCAAGATTGCTTCGTCACCTACGGCTCCTCACAATGACGAAATCGGAATACTTAGACAGGTTGGAGCTAGGCCTGAAGAATCGCTCCGAGCTAGGCCATCTACAGCTGAGAAAACAGCTCTCACCCTCATATTCTCTCTTAAAGAAGCGCTTTTCAAATCCCTATTCCCGACAACTCGCGTTTGGTTTGGCTTCCAAGATGCTTATCTTGCTCAATGGGATGATAGTTCACGAGAAGCAAAGCTCGTCCTTAAAAAAGATCTAACTTTAGCCTTCCCAGCAGGGCATATTTTTAAAGCGCACTATGACTGGATTGAGTTGAGCTCTATACCTTACCTGCTTTGTTCTCTTTTGATAGAATGATCACATGTTCAAACTTATTTGCAAACGCATATTAGCCTTGATCCCTGTTGCCTTGGGCGTCATCACTGTCGTTTGCCTGCTGATCCACGCTGTGCCAGGGGATCCCCTCGACACACTGCTAGGTGATTACGCAGGAGCGGAGGAGAAAGATGCACTCCGCAAACAACTTGGTCTCGATCAACCTGCCCTGTTCCAGCTGTATCACTATATCGCTCGCCTCTTGCACGGAGATCTCGGCCGCTCCCTGATCTACAACCGCCCCGTGGCCGAACTGATCCTAGAAAGAATGCCTGCAACCCTCGAACTAGCTGTCTGTTCCTTAATCATAGCGATTTTGATCAGCCTACCTCTTGGGATTCTGAGCGCACTCAACAAAAATAAGCCTCTCGACTACGTGGCCATGGGCTTCGCCCTCAGTGGAGTAGCCATTCCCCACTTCTGGCTAGGACCGATGCTGATTTTACTGTTTTCTATTTACTTAGGCTGGCTCCCTGTCTCGGAGCGAACCGACCTGAGCTCTTATATCTTGCCATCTATAACTCTCGGCACAGCTCTAGCAGCGATTCTCAGTCGAATGACTCGCAACTCGGTACTTGACACTATGAAAGAGGACTACGTTCGAACAGCCCGCGCTAAGGGAGCCCGAGAAAGTTCTGTGCTCCTTAAGCATGTGCTAAGAAATGCGGCACTACCCCTGGTCACCATCGTCGGTCTGCAGTTTGGTGTGCTTTTGACGGGAGCTGTCGTGACGGAGAAAATTTTTGACTGGCCCGGCCTGGGTACTCTGATTCTCGATGGATTAGGTAATCGTGACTATCCACTGGTTCAAGGCTGTGTCCTTGTTTTCTCTATGAGCTATCTGATCGTAAACCTGCTCACAGACCTGGCCTACCGAGCCTTTGATCCGCGAATCAGCTGGGATGAATGATACAATGACAAAAAGATCTAAGCTAAATTCTGCCCTCAGAAAAGACCCCAGAATGATCTGTGGGCTTATTGTACTGATTTTTACTCTCAGTGCCGCGCTTGTTGGTCCTTTCCTCTTTGAAGACCCTGCCCATTCTGCCGATCTTAGTTTAAGACTCCTCACACCGAGTCGAGATCATCCCCTCGGCTGTGATCTTTATGGAAAAGACCTTCTATCCTCCATGCTGTACGGAGCACGTGTCTCTCTTCTGATTGCTTTCTTAACGGTACTACTTTCTTCAACTATAGGAATTCTTGCAGGGCTGGTCTCTGGCTTTTTTGGGTCAAAAATCGACAGTTTGATCATGAGGGTAGTGGACATCATGATGGCTTTTCC
Source organism: Oligoflexales bacterium (assembly GCA_017985985.1). Classification (GTDB taxonomy): domain Bacteria; phylum Bdellovibrionota_B; class Oligoflexia; order Oligoflexales; family Bog-1112; genus JAGNWK01. The sequence continues at coordinate 26,569 of JAGNWK010000026.1, read as the reverse complement.
TGGCCTACTTCTCGCTATGTCTCTCACTGCTCTCATGGGGCCCAGTTTGCAGAACATCGTTTTATCGATGGTGGCAACAGGATGGACCTCCACAGCTCGTCTTGTCCGCGGACAAGTTCTAAGCCTCAAGCATCGAGAATTTATCCTTGCGTCAAAGGCTCTCGGAGCGAGCCCCCTAAGAACACTTTTCCGTCACATCCTTCCCTCACTGCTCAGCCCCCTTCTTGTACACAGCACATTTTCGATCTCTGGTGTGATTTTGATGGAAGCGGGACTAAGTTTCCTGGGCTTCGGAACATCGATAGAGACCGATTCTTGGGGAGCTCTCCTTAATCAGGGAAAAAGTGTTCTATCAGAAGCTCCTCACTTGAGCATTTTTCCTGGCCTTGCCATCTTTACCTTGGTGCTAGCTTTTAACTTTATCGGTGACGCCCTCAGAGATCTCTCCGACCCACGCAACCGATAGCAAATGGGGTCAGCCCCCTTTTTACAAAAGGGGGCTGACCCCATTTGACTTGACTTTTACACCATGGATTGATAAGCCTCTCCTTCATGCACTCGTAGCTCAGGTGAATAGAGCATCGCGCTTCGAACGCGAGGGTCGGAGGTTTGAGTCCTTCCGAGTGCGCCACACGTTTTTCAGTGCCTTCTAAGAAGGCTTTCACATAGTTGATGTTAACCAAAAAATATAGATACACGGCTGGGCGACAAATTTTTTCTCTTCAAAGCTTGCTGGGCTCACGTAGCCAAGCGTCGAGTGAATCCTCTGACGATTGTAAAACACCTCAATGTAGATCAAAGATCTGCTGCTTAGCTTCAATCCGAGTCTCAAAGTGTGTGAGGTAGATCAGTTCGTTTTTTAGAGATCCGAAAAAACTTTCAACAACTGCATTGTCGAAACAATCTCCTTTCCGGCTCATACTGCAAATCATTTTGTTTTCCCTAAGAATATCTTGACAATGGCGGCTAGCATACTGCACTCCACGGTCAGAATGATGGATAAGACCAGGTAGGGGCTTCCGACGTCCTAGAGCGCCTTTGAGCGCACTACAAACGAGATCTGTGCGCATGTTGTCTTGCATTGACCAGCCCACAATTTTTCGAGAAAACAGGTCCATAACAACAGCCACATAGAGCCAACCTTCCTTAGTAAGAACATAAGTGATATCGCTAGCCCAGACCCGATTTTCTTCTGAAGGCTTGAGCTATCGATTTAAGTGCTTATCAGCGACTGGGAGAGTAGTTTCTTTCTTCAAGAGTCATATGAGATCTCCAAGCAGAGCAGGGGAGAATTATAATGACAATCCTGATCTCCGGAATAAGAAATGACAAACCTAAGCAGAACATGGCAGGTAGAATCCCCGAGCGATCAAATGGAACTGACAGAACTGACAAAACTCAGATTCAATGTGAGCTTTTGGCTTGGGAAGTATCATTGAAATGCTTCAAGAACTGAGTCTTCAACCCCAAACACATCGAAGTAATTTAAAGCTCTACGGCTCAAAGGAACACTCACCGTGATTTCTTTCAGAAGGTGACAGCCCGACAAGTTTAGAAACCTTGCCGGTGACTCTGCTTGTTTGTAAGGCAACATTGGGGCTAACCCCATTAACTTATTTATCAGTTTTAACTGAAACTTCAGTTTGTCGAAGTGCTTTTTTATAATCAAAACTTTTTAAAGGACGGCTAAAGTCACGTTTACGTTTTAGCTGCGCAACGTAAAGATCGATAGTTTTCTCCAAAGAACGGAAAGAAACCGTCTCTAGCTTGTGAAAATATTCAGCAAATTCATCGATGAAATCTAGATGATCCTGAAGCGCCTTTTCGTCTAATTTAGCAAAAAATTTTCGCCCCTTTGACAATTTCATAAACATGGATTTTGCAATTTCTTTTTTACCATGCAATTCAAAATTTTCAAATTTAACAACTGCATTGATTCGATCATTAATGGCGCTTTTTTTAGAATCATAGACGCCGCGATGATCTTGAACATCGTTAACTAGATTATTACCAGTCAAAAAAAACAGGAAGCGGGAAGCATCGATAGCGACGGGTGAACCCTCCCGGCTAAGACCTTCTAAACTTAGATCTCTGCGGTGTGGGGAACGATCAAGCATTTTTATAATTTGTGAAACCAACTCCCCAGTGTTTTGACCATTTAAAGTTCTATCAGCTTCATCGAGGAGAATGAATGAATTTTCAGGGAAAAACGACTTATCATCTTGGGCTAGGAACACTTTAGTAAATTCAGAGTAATCCGGCTCATAGCTTTCTCTTTGAGCGTATCTTCCCACGCCCTTAGCTTTTTCTGACATTTTTTCCATTCGAAAGGATTTTTAGATAGATCAAAGGTTTTACCCTCTCCTTTCTTAAGATGGAGAATATAGTTATCTAAGGTTTTGAGTAAACTTTTAATTCCTATATTCATGTCATCATCTTCTCTACTAATTGCAACTATAGTTTGCAACAAGCCAGCTATACTTGAACTATCATAGTTATAATTCTGCTGTGAACGACCAAATTGTGTACAAGCAATCTCCATTCTTCTCTCGAGTGAAAAAGCTCCAAAATTAATTGAATTCATCCTCTGCATAAATTCGTTTGTTTTAGCTATAACAGGAGCATTCCCTGCTAGCACAAAGGTCACTTTTGAAATATCTAGACTAACTCCCAGCGAATTAAATCGCAAGGGTTTATGATTACGATCAAACAAGTCGAGAAGAAAAGTTTTTAGGGGTCTAGACATTGGACTTGATGACGAATAGGAGTCTGAAGACCCATCGCCTTTATTGAAAATCTTATCAGCCTCATCAATGAAAACGATAGGATTGTTGAAATTTAGATCTTGTCGCAGAGACGAAAAAGCCTTTGTCAAAACACCTAGTTCCCCACTACTATCGTAACGATTGGTTGGATTACCTATAAGCTCAAATTCATTCGTATTTGGATTGAGCTTGATTTTAATCACGGGAAGATTGAAGGTTTTACCAATCTCATCTACAAGGTAGGTTTTTCCAGTTCCTGGAGCTCCAAGCAAGTAGAAAATTGGCCGAACATGACCACAACCCTTTTTATCATCTTTTGAATTTAATTCACATGTATTTTTAGATGTGCCAGATGCCATTGAAAGACCAACAATGTTGCCTATTATAACATCTATCTTCCCTCTAATCTCAGGTGAATAAGGAGCAATCAGAGCATTTATTTTTTCTTGATATGTTTCTTTAACAATCCTCTTAGAATTTAGAGGAAGATTCATAATTCTGTCAATTTTGCTAAACTTCTTCTGGGCCTCAACTCTTTCATTTTCACCCATGACATGTACATTTACACTATTACCACTACTAAACATTTCACCATCATATTGCCTTTGCAAAATGGTGAGTTGATCAATGATAGCTTCTTGATAAGACAATGGTAAGGCATCTCTTATGGCTAGAAATTTTAATCTGCGAGCTTCCAGCATCTCGAGGATGCCATAAATCTTTTTTTGTTCCAGCAGTATCAAAAAATTTTTGAAAATAAATGTATACTTTTTCTGTCAGATCACCAAAAGTAACTGTAGGTAAACTCGTTTCATCACGAAAAGGAACAGCAGTTCTACTAAAAATAGAACCTGCTTTTTTCATCAAAGGAAAGACGACATATTGAGTAAAAGGTTGCGTGAGAGATCTTAAGAATTCATTGACTTGAGTTGAAAAAACGGAGGCCATTCCGATAGCGCCAACACCTACCATATTGGCACCACCAGCACCAGCAGGGTTGAGTCGGTTAGAAAGAAGACTCACAAGAAAGAGTGATAGGATGTTCGTCGCAGAATTTGACACTAGAAACAGGAAAGATTCACTTCGTATATTTCTCTTGGCTATCTCAAGATACTTATCTTCGATCCCCGGTTCTCTATCGAGATCAGATCTTCATCTCGGACTTCAAGACATCCCAGTGCTTCACCCCTACGATATCCTTCAAGGCAAAGCTGATAAAGCCTATCTGCTTTTTTGAAGTGGGTTTTATACGATGCTACTTGTGATGAATTTGAAAAAGACAATTCAGGACACATAGAATTCGCTTCGAAATCATCTTTTCCTAGACACACCGATTCCGAATCTAATCCTCTTTCCAGGGTTTGCGCAAGCCCCTGTACTGAGTTTAAAGTTAAGAGTATAGAAAGGAATACTTTTGGAATAACTGAGCTCATGTAGATAAATTTTTTGATCAACGGAAAAGCCTTTTCCATGCATAAAATCCTATAGAAATTTATAGGTCACACCAGGAGACAGGTACTCAATTATGATTTCCATGTCAAGATTTAGAAATATGTCCTTTGATTCAGGCTTAATAGATAAAAAAAGACTCTCCCGACATGCTTCTGTACTTTTTAAATATTCCCTACGGTTATTATGAAGTTCCTATCATCTTGCTACTCTGAATGATGCTACCGCATTGATCCTTATCATAGGGTGTCACTCCATGACAGGTGTTTCTCTTGACCAGCCAGCCAACAGCCTGTACCATTCACCACTTTTGGATCTCTATCAGAGAGTTTGGGTACTTGAATAAGCTGTCTACAGGTAAAGTCTTATGCTTTCAGACTACAAACTGCCAAACGGCAACTTGTAAATAGGTGTCAGAATCGTTTAGAGGAGTGCTTGCTATGGTCTCTCAGGAAGGTGCAAGATTACCAAGTGGCATGAATACGATTGCCCTGGGTATGGCTATGTTCTCGATGTTTTTTGGAGCAGGAAATGTGGTATTTCCTGTACTGATTGGTCAGCTAGCTCAGGACAAATCTGTATATGCCATTATGGGACTGCTGATTACAGCTGTCTTTGTACCCTTCCTTGGGCTTATTTCTATCTCTCTTTATAATGGCGACTACTTCACTTTTTTCAAACGACTGGGGACTGTTCCAAGCTGGCTCTGTATACTACCCATCATGGCTCTCATTGGACCTTTTGCTGCCATCCCACGCTGTATCGCTATTTCCCACTCCGCTATGACTAGTTTCATACCTGATCTCAGTATACCTTTTTTTAGTTTCATCAGCTGTTTAGTGCTCTATTTTTTTGCCTACAAAAAAAACCGGGTCATGGACCTTCTAGCCTACGTACTAACCCCAGGTCTTTTGATTTCCCTTTTGGTGATTATCACAAAAGGACTTCTCAATCCGACCGAGTTGCAGCAGCATGATAAAAGTGCTTTTGACTCTTTCTCTTTCGGCCTCATCGAAGGCTATAATACTATGGATTTATTTGGGTCTTTTATTTTTTCCAGCGTTATCTTAAGCACGCTTCATGATCGTTTCCCTGGACTAGCAAAAGATCAGAAAAAATTACTCTCCGTCAGCACGCAGGCCAGCTTAATTGGGATGATTTTGTTAGGACTCGTTTATGTAGGAATTTGCTTCACAGCTGCATATCATGCCCAAGAATTGAGAGGTTTTACAGCTGATAAAGTCCTAAGCCAATTGGCCTTGCGATTGTTAGGACCCTACGCTGGAGTTGTCGTCTGTATTGCCGTGTCCTTAGCTTGCTTGACAACAGCCATCTCTCTGACTCTCGTTTTTTCTGAGTTCACTGCAAAAAGTTTGTTGAGAGGTCGGGTTTCTTATCACGCTATGTTGATATTAACTTTGCTGGCTTCTTTCTTTATGGCGAATCTGAAATTCTCTGGAATTCAAGCTTTACTCATCCCGATCCTACAAATTCTACTTCCTAGCTTTATAGTGCTGAGTGTGCTCAACTTGGCACATAAAGTATTCGGTCTGACGATCGTAAAAATACCCGTCATGCTTACCCTTATCCTCTCTACTTATTACTACGCGTTTTAGCTCAGCACCTGCTGGCTGGAGCTCATAAAAAATAAGCATAAGATCCAATAGGACAAATCTTATGCTTATCTTCAAACCATCTACCGTCTTTTAACGACAGTAAACACCATAAGCAGCTTGAAATTGCTTGTCACCAGTTCCAGAACTACCCATAGTTGTCCAGTTAGTACCTGTCATATCATCTATCGCGGCAATACGATTACCTGAAACCTCTGCAACATAAATTTTAGGATTAGCTGTGGTTAGACAAATTCCGAAAGGACGACTAAATGTATGCCCGTTAGCACTAGTGAGAGTAGTCCAATTCGTCCCAGATATATCATCAATTCTTACAATACGATTATTGCTACTATCTGAGATATAGATTTTGTCCTGATTATTCAGATCAATAAAAACACCACCTGGATTGTTAAATTGATTTGTACCGGAACCATTGGTCCCAAGAGTTGTCCAGTTGGCTCCTGTCATATCGTCTATACGCACGATAAGATGATTATAGTAATCAGAAATATAAATGCGATTTTGACTGTCTATAGCTATCCCACCTGGAGAAGAAAATTGACCGACTCCGTTTCCAGAACTGCCATAGCTGACCCAGTTACTGCCAGTCATGTCATCAAAACGGACAATTCGAGCTCCATTCCAGTTCGCCACGTAAATACGCTCTTGAGAGTCTGTATTCATCCCCCAGGGACCTTGAAACTGACCCGCTCCTGTTCCAGCTGTTCCTAGAGTGACCCAATTGGTACCAGTTTGATCATCAACTCTAGCGATTCTCTGACCTAGATAATCACTGAAGTAAATACGGCCAAGACCATCTACATAACTACCCAAGACCGATTGAAATTGGTTGACCCCAGTGCCGGCAGTTCCAAAAGGCACAAAAGGGTTCGCGTTGATGTCTTCTATGAAGACTGCACGTTTACCAGAGAAATCTCCGATGACAATATTAAAGCTGAGTGGTCTTGCCGTTCCTTCAGCCGAAGCATCTTTTGTCCCCGCTCCATTTACGGCTGTAACCATGTAGTAGTATCGCGTAGCATTTATAACCGTTGTATCGACAAATGGACTCGTCGCATCCGAACTGAGAGTTGTTGTATAAGAGCCTGAACTGATCCCTCTTTTTACAATATAACTTGTAGCCCCTGTTGAAGATCCCCATGTGATAGTCACTTTTGCATTACCAGGACCGGTTGATGTGATGCTGAAAACTCCAGGAGGAGTGGTAGGCATCGCTGATTTCTCTGCACCAGCGTTAGTTGTACCTAGTTTATTGATAGCCGTGACCATGTAGTAATAGGTGGTGCCATTCGTTAGGCCTGTATCGGTATAAGTAGTACCTGTCGCCCCCGTTTTCAGCTCCGCATAGGTCCCTGACACCGTTCCCCGTTTGATCGTATATGTGTCTGCTCCTGAGGAGGCCACCCAAGTCAGGACAACTTCTCCGTTGCCAGCAGTAACTGATATGCTGAAAGTCCCGGGAACTGTTGCTGCACTGACAGGACTGGCTGAGCTTTCTGCGCTAGCATCCTTTGTACCTGTCGTATTAACAGCGGTGACCATGTAGTAGTAGGTGCTACCATTCGTTAGGCCCGTATCCGTGTAAGTCGTACCCGTCTCTCCCGTCTTCACCTCTGCGTAGGTCCCCGACACTGTACCTCGTTTGATGGTATATGTGGCAGCATCTGAAGAGGCACCCCAAGTGAGAACGACCTGCCCATCTCCGGCCACAGCAGAAGAAATACTAAAGGTTCCAGGAGTGGATACGTTTATGACATTCACCAGCGCAAAGGAAAAAGGAACATCCAGTTCGCTATCTCCAGCATTTGGATAAATCCAAAACTTGGTTGCATCACTTGGTACAGCTGTCCCACTGGCAATGGTTAAGATTAGATCCGCCGTATCGATACTTACCTTGCCAACAAGTGTTATTTTACGTTTAGCTACAGTATCTGCACCAAAATACACTGAAAATCCTGTCAAACCCACAGTGCTTGGAGGAGGACTAATCTTCAGACTACCACCTATATTAGAAGATGTATCTGTGTCCGTAAAAGATGCGCCGACCGGTGCAAAAATAACATTAGAGAAACTTTCAGCTGTGGGAATACTAGTACTTACGACAGCATCGTCTTTAAAAACTTTAGCTTCTTTTGTTGTGCTGATAGCAATCGTTTCATTGACTGTGGTCACAAAACTCTTCATAGTTGAAGTAAAAAGATCTGCAAAATTCTGAGATGAGTTAGCCTGTGCCGTTACAGGTTGCAAGACTTCTGCAATCTTTGTCTGCAGAGTTTGATCATTCAGAATCTTCAACATTAGACCAGAAACCATAGCATTGGTATAGGTTGCTAAATCTGATGAAACATCAACTCTGGCACTGTCCTCGACACTTTTCATTTTTTCTGTGAGTACGGATATCAGCTGAGAAAAGGAGGAGTACGCTAGGGTAGAAAGACTGGCTGAGCTTCCCTTCATAAGCGTATAAGCCATGGTACTAACAAGAGACATTGACACAGGATTCGCCTCAGGCCCTGTTCCAGGTAACGTATCAGAGCGTAGAGTAGTCAGGGAAGATGGATTAGCCAGCAAGGGTAAACCAGTTGTATTGTTTAAAGAAAAACGAAATGAATAACCAGAAGATCCAGCTTGTAAAGCTGCTGGCATACTGATGAAAGCAGCAAAATTTTTGTTTAAACTAGTAATTGTCACAGGCAGATCAAGTGCAGCAGTTGAGTCAGGGAGTCCAACGGGTACCTGCTGCTCTCCTGCATCTGTTAAAACAAAAGCATTGAGCATATATTTCTGTTCACCAACCTGGACCTCTGGTCCACCACTACTTACCAACTTAAAATCAACGCTAACCTGAACAAACACATCCTTAGAGGCAGCCACAGCAAAAAGAGATGAAGCCTATGTGCCAGAACGTTTACAAGAACTCATCCCTACCAAGAACAAAGTCAATAATAAATAACGAATATAAATATTTTTCATGGTTATATCCTCACCCGCAATGCTATCGTAGCTGTTATAAAGCTGCTATCAAATAAACCCCAAACTCGATATCCACTCAACTCTGGAGATATAAAGAAATGCTCACTTAAAGAGTAGTCTGTACCAAGACTAAATTGTGTGATGGCGTCAGCGATACCTTTTTCTTGCCTCCTAGATTGATCCGTCTTAACAGTCGTACTGCCATCCCACTTCATCATTCCCAAACCAAGTCCAAAGTAAGGATGCCAATTCTTACCAAAAAATTGATAATCCAAACGAGCCATGATGGGGGTAACTTTGAGATAACCTGTCAACTGATCCGACTTAGGTTTAAATTTTGATTGACTCGCAGAAATCATAACTCGCCATGTACCCGAGCTACCTTCTAAGAAATTTTTGGACAGTCCCAGGCCAAATACAGTCGTAGGCTTTACGTTTTTACCTAATTTACCTAAAGCCATAAGGCTGCCAGCAAAAGGAATGATATCAAAAAGAGGAGAGTGTTTCTCTGGGATCGAAGCTACAGGATGGGGCGCTTCTTGAACTTTTTTCAATATAGGAGGTGGTGGTGGCGGTGGGGAGAGAGCAGGTGTTTCCTGTACTACAGCTGGTGAATCTTTTTTGTGCCATATCAAACTTACACGACGATTCACCCGGTTGTGCTTCTTATCGATAATTTGTGATTTTCCAAAAAAATTCACAGAGATTTGCTTTGCCGGAAATCCCATGCGCACCAATTTTTCAAAAACATGGAGAGCTCTAAACTTACTAAGAACCCTATTATAAAAATCAGCACCATATGCATCCGAGTGCCCCTCAACACTCAAGGTTCCAGATCCTTGTGAAATCTTATTTACAAGAAATGATTTTAATTGCACCTCATCATATTTTATTGCTTTCTCTAATTCAGAAAATTGGATTACAAATTGATCTTCAACCGACGCTTGTTTATCCGTACTCGCTTCCGCAGAAAGAACTGGAAAAGGAATAGCCTTGTCCTTTTCGTGTTTTACAATCTTAACAAAACGAAGAGATGAACTTTTGAGATACTCATTATCTTGATGCAAAGAGAACGTATTGGAAATTTTAATCTGAAGGCGTGCAGGATTAATCCCAGCAGCAGTCAGCTCTTGAAAAACATGCAAACCCCTACTATAAGCAATAAACTTAACATAACCTTTCGTCTGCTCTTCATTTTTTGGGACTTCGATGATGGTAGTAAGATTTAGATTTCTATCCATTTCTTCTATCAGTTTTGATATCTTCTCTTCCTCCCCTGTATCAAAATCAAATGATAAAGTTCGGAATAAAATTTTATCTTCGCTCTTGTTCTCTGCAAGACCACGAGGAACAAACAACAAGAGAGACAGAATAAAAATAGCTCTAGATGAAAATTTAGATGAAAATTTAAGTTTTTTAATGATGAAGTAGTTCAAAATACTTTCCTTATGATAGAGGCTCTACTTTTCGAACTTTGCTTCTTTTTCTTTAAAATAAATTGCAGTATGTGGTTATGGTTCGTTATTGATTTCTCAAAAGTCCTATATTCAAAACTTTTTAGAAATCAATAGCTGAATATAAAACTTAGAAAGACTGAGTTGGGCTTTAGCTGAATCTAAAATACTGAGCTGAGAATAGCCAGCTCCAAAACCCCATTCGTTCTCCATTTTAGAAGTCAATCGATACAGCTCTGAATGAATTTCCCAAGCCAAGGATGATTCCGTGCTCCTAAACCTATTCCCGTACCCTACCCGTCCAAGATTAAGGGGGACGACTCGCCCACCCACTGAAAGTCTATGCTTCTCCTCAGCGATGGGGATTATTTTATCAACTTCACCGAAGACTCCTCCACCGAAGAGATCATATCCACCAAATGGACCGAGGTTGACAACAAGACCAGAATAAGCAGAATGCATACCCAAAGACCACGACTCTAAAATAAAGTCTGCAGGAAATTCATCCTTCCAAAATATATTCAGATCTGCAGCATAGGTAGAGTAGCCATTTTTTTTACTGGTTTTTCCAAAACCCATCTTAAGGCCGACTTCATATTCAATTTTATAAAAAAGTCTCTTTTGAAAGCTCAATCCGAATGTATTAATAGGCAAATACCACACGAAAGCTGACTTCGTTTTTCCTGGACCCGTATAAGACCACTGTTCTTGATTAAGAAGAAAAGTTATAGATTTTGGAATATGATCTGAAAAAAACTTCTGAATATCAGCAGGACTCAAGACTTTTTTCAATTTTTCATCGAAAGAACTTGCTTCAGAAGACTCTGCTCCTGGTTCTTTCTTTATTCCTTCCTCTTTTCCTGCTGTATCCATCTTATTGTTCTGCACAACAGGTTCAACAAGCGTTTTTTGAGGGGGTGACACCACAGCAGCCTCTGCTACTGATGCATCAGGCTGCTTAGTCCGCCAGATCAAAGAGTCATCTTCACCCTGCCAGAGCTCTTTTTTTAGATCCTGTTTCTTAGCAAAGAAAGAACGACTATTGAGATTATATATTTTGATACCATCACCAATTTGAATATCATTCTTCCGCACAAGAGAGGTCAAGAGTCCGATAGAACTAGCTCCATCCTGCTCGATAATTTTCACTTTAGCTACAACTTGAGACTCATATTCCAACCACGTCTGATCAGCAGGGTGTCGTTCTGTAATAAAAGGTCTCACAAGATCAAACTCATCCCCAATTTTAAGACCTGCTTGTTTGCCTCCTGAAATGGTGACGTAACGACCTTGCACAAACCTTATGCTCACATCGATGGGTAAACGATTAAGAAGACGAAAGATCTGATTTTGACAGATTCTTTTCAGTGTTGATTCATCCTCTTTATCGGCATGCTGTAAGCGAATTCTGTCAAGAACCTGTATATCTTGTAAATACAGAGTGAGGTCTGGAGCCAAGAGACGAACAATCAAAGTCACTGTATCTTTCATCGGAACAGCAATCACATTCATAAAAGCAGAGACTTCATAGTCATCTACAAGACGTTGACGACTCAACGGATCTTTCCAAAAATTAGCAACGAGCTCATCATCCAGCACAGAGAATCGACCAGATTCCCGCAAAGAGCTTGAGAAACTTGAGCGGAGATGAGAGAGAACACTCTCTAAACCTATCGTATCTGAGGCAGATGGCGTTGTATCCACAAGGAGGGGGATAACCCCCACCGTATGTAGATAAGGGAGAGCTTCTTCTGCTTTATTTTGGGGAGCACTCTGTTCTTGTGCCAAACAGGGGTAAACAGGGGAAAACACGACCAGCATGAGCATCCACACTTTACATATGCTACGCACAAGATCACCTGACCACCTGCGTTTTATTTCGGCGTGGTGATGACGAACACCACAATCTATCTTGCGCACAAGATCACCTGACCGCCTACGTTTCACGTGGTGACGAACACCACAATCCTCGTCATCACCCCGCCGAAGGTTGAGGAACGAAGCCGTTAGGCGGTCAGGTGATCTCATACATACCATTAGTAATTTACTTATCTTCATTTTTCTCTCAGGAAACTTTTTCAACGGAATGAGTGGTCCCATCAAAGCTGATTCGCCTCTGCACCTGATCGATAACTGTTTGAATATGTGTGGGGCGATTCCATATTTTGTGAAGACTTTTAAGACACTCTATCGCCATATCATACTTGAGATCAGCTCCTTCATGGTCGTGCTGCAATAAGAGCTCTCCACGATTATGGAAGTTCCCATCTATGACCCTAATAATGGGCTGACCAAAATGGGTGAACTGAGATAGAATCTGTTTTTTGATAAGTTGAAAATCTCGACTCGCTATCACATATTTGCCAGTACGTGGGTTAAAATCATATAAAAACATTTTTGTTTTATGGCAGAAGTCTTCATCCAAAAATTCATCCATAAATGTAATGTCATTATGAATTTTTCTAACTTCAAACAGTTTTTTACGACCAAGACCTGCTTGCGTATTCCAGTTTTCCCTCACCTTAGGATCTTCACAATGAACATAATCAATACCAAATTTTCCTGTATCCCATCGATGTTCAATGTGCCTTAAAAGCTCTATACCCAGACGATATGGGTTAAGCTGACCTGCTGGACTAGCAACAATACCTGCATAATGATCACAGTAGTCTATAATTTCAGATGCTGGAAGTGGGGCAATCTCTGTCATCATTTTACTATGCCAATAAGTAGCCCACCCCTCATTCAATATTTTTGTCTGCGCCTGAGGAGCGAAATAATAGGCTTCATCCCGCAAAAGACTGAGGATCTTTTTCTTCCAAGTGCTCATAGGAGCATAATCGATGAGAAACTGTAAAACATCTGATGTGGGATGCTCTGGAAAGTCCTGCTCTTTTTGAGTTTGCGTAAGATTTTTTTTCCTCTGTTCCTCAAGAAAAGACTCAGGATTTACATATTTATCCATGTATGATTTCGACTCGAGCTTATTCACCTGCTTCTGCCCAATACTCTCTCGTTCTTCTTGACTAAGTTTTTTTTCTTTGGTTTTAAAGGGTGAATGAATATCAATCAAATTTTCAAGAGACAATCCTATATCTATAAAATTCTCAACCTCATCCTGACCGACCTCATCGATGATTCCACGCACGACTGTGGCATGATTCGCCATTTTGTCTAACATGCGACGATTCGTTTTACTAAACCAAAAATTATTTTTAAAAAAATCACAATGGCCATACACATGGGCCATAACTGTTTTTTGGGAAACAAGACTATTTGCTCTTAAAAGATAGGCATAACAAGGATCGTTATTAATAACCATCTCATAGATCACAGAAAGGCCATACGTATAACTTTTGGAAAGTCTCTCATACTCCATTCCCCAACGCCAATGGGGGTAACGAGTGGGGAACCCTCCGTAAGCAGCGATCTCATTCAGTTGATTATAATCCACAAGCTCAAAGATAGTCGTAAAAAAATCTAATCCGACTCCTTGAGCTTTTTCTTTCAGATATTCTGCGATTTCCTGAAGGTCTGGAGTGAGATTCGTATTAGTTTGCACTGATTTTGTCCTCATTCCGATGTTCGCACTAGATCACCTGACCACTAATGTCATTCGGTTAAGGTTCGATACCCCTCGACTTCGCTCGGGGTGACGTTCTCCCGACTAGCTGACGTCTCACGACTAGCTGACATGGTGATGACGACGAGTCCAATTCTTGTCTTCATTTCCCTTTACCTAAAAACATCTTCAAAGCATCGACAATCGTATCTTTATCTTTGATCTGAGCTGTCGTCACCTTATCATGAGCTTCTCCAAAATTTTTGATCAAATCTCGCAAGAACTGCCCTGATCCATAGCGAGATTCAACCTGTCCATAGCAGAAAAGATTGCTGACTGGTAAAAGATCTTTTTCCAAAATCGTCATACATTCGGCTGTATCATTCCCCGACCAGTTGTCTCCATCCGAAAAATGAAATTGATAAATATTCCATTCTTCAGCTGGATAATGAGAGGCTAGAAGCTGGCAGACAAGTTTATAAGCTGAGCTAATGAGGGTACCACCTGACTCTTTCGTTTTATAAAACGTGTTCTGGTCTACTTCTTTAGCTGTTGCATCATGAATAATATATCGCTTTTCTATACCCTTGTACTGACTGGAAAGCCATGTATCTAGCCAAAAACTAGTCAAACGTACAATCTCTTTCTGTTCGTCACCCATCGATCCAGAAACATCCATCATATAGATGATCACAGCTCGAGCAGCAGGCTTTTCATTGATGTGAAAGGATCGGTACCGCTTATCGTCTTTAATAGGAACGATCATAGGATTGTTAAAATCATAGTCATCGGACGCCACAGATCGCTTGAGAGCAGCCTTATAGGTTCGTCGAAAATGATGGAGAGAGTCTGGCCCCTGTTTCAAAATGCCTGTGTACTTGATATCTCGACTATAGATATCTTTTTTACCTTTGTTTTCTATGTGAGGAAGTTCAAGTTCTTCTCCAAGAAGCTTAGCTAATTCCTCTAACGTAACTTCAACCTCAAGACTATGGTCGGAAGAGTCCTTCCCAGCTTGACCTTCTCCGTCCTCAGACTCTGAGCCATCCTTAACTTCATCACCGACCTGCCCCTGACCCTGCCCCACTCCAGGTTTTTCATTCGACCCAAAAACAAAACGTGGAACATTGATCTGAGGAAGAGGAATACTGATCTGTTTTTTACCTTGCCGACCAATCAGATCCCCATTCGATATAAATCGACGGAGTTCTTTCTTGATCTTACCCCGGATAATTTTACGGAAACGATTGAGATCGGATTCCATCTTCATATTTTGATCTATCCTTTCCGAGACACAGCATCACCACGTGCAAAAATGCTAGCGACAAAACTCAGAGCATCGCTGGCACAAATTTCACAATAACTATAATTTTTGATAAGACGATTTTTTACAATATCGATTTTAGCCTGTGTCTCTTTGTCCACAACTTTGGAAACAAGTGTGGTCAGCTTGATCGTATCTTTTTGATCTTCAAAAAGTTTCAGCTCGAGAGCTTTATGTAGTCTTTCATTCGTTTTAAAGTCAAAAGATCGCCCATCCAAAGCAAGCGCGCCAATATAGTTCATAATTTCACGTCTAAAATCATCTTTACGACTTTCTGATATATCGATTTTCTCCTCGATCGATCTCATCAGACGTTCATCTGGTTCATCATCTGCACCTGTGAAAGGATTTCTGATTTTTTCTTTTTGGATATATGCTTTGATATTATCAATATAATTGCCACATAATTTTTCAATGGCATTCTCATCCGCTGAAATAGCTCGTTGAACCTCATGTTTAACAATGTCCTCATACTCCTTTTTAACTTCAGCTAGGAGTTCATTGTATCGCTTCCTGACCTCCTCGTTATTGATCAATGAATGGCCTTTAAGTCCACTTCCTAATTCGTTGAGGACAATGAAGGGATTGATACAACCTTCTCCCCTGTCACCGATGAGGGCATTCGATATTTTATCTTGAATATACCGGGGACTGATCCCTTCTAGACCCTCACGTTTAGCTTCTTTTCGAAGTTCTTTGATATTGTCTTCCGTGTAGTTTTGAGATGTTTTACCATTATACAGTTTCAATTTCTGCATCAGCGTTAAGTTAGCTTTTTTAGGCTCTTCCAAGCGAGTCAAGACCGCCCACATGGATGCCATTTCTAAGGTGTGGGGAGCAATGTGGATATTTGGAACTGTTTGGGGATTAAAGCTCTTTTTATAGATCCTCATCTCTTGATCAAGTCTAGTGATGTAAGGCACATCTATTTTGACAGTTCTATCTCTTAGGGCCTCCATGAATTCATTGTTTTGTAGTTTCCTATATTCTGGCTCGTTGGTATGACCAATAATCACCTGATCTATATCCGTTTGAGCAAACTTCTTCGGCTTAATTTTATGTTCCTGGCTCGCTGTCAGTAAATCATAAAGAAAGGCAACATCCAGCTTTAAGACCTCAACAAATTCTATCAAACCACGATTGGCAATATTGAACTCTCCGTCAAAATTGAAAGCCCTTGGATCAGAGTCTGAACCGTAGATAGCAATCTTGCGATAATTGATGTCCCCTGTAAGTTCAGTAGAGTCCTGATTTTTTTCATCCTTTGGTTGAAACGTCCCAATACCGATTCTATCTCGCTCAGAGAGAACAATCCTTTTAATGATGGTATGTTTATTAACAATATCAGCCCATTCCCCATCATAGTGCCGAAGTAGTTCACGATAGATATGACGACACGGTGGACAGAGATCCCCCTGAATCATGACCTGGTCATGTTTCTCTCTATTTTTATTAAGAACCTCCATCACAGCCGGTCTTCTTTCCTCAGGGATGAGATGGAGTGGATCTTCATGCATAGGACATGGCATACTGTCTTCCATCTGCAGAATATCCTTCAAGTTTGTCCAGGTAAAACTATATAGAGCTCCTTCATCCGTACGAGAATATTGCTCTAAACCTTTCTTAAGCATTCGCACTATGGTCGACTTAGCAGAACCAACAGGACCATGAAGAAGAACCACTCGTTTCTCTGGTCCATACTGGAAAGCGCCAGCTTTAATGATATTCACTAATTTCATCAGATGAACATCGAGACCATAGACGGCATCTCTACCCCTATCGATGGGGTCATCAAAAAATTTCCAATGTACAATTTTCTTCTTATATTCGGTGTAGGTCTCATACTTATAGGAGGCGATCATGTCATAAAGTCTTTGAAATGCAGTTCTAGCAAGAGCTGGTTTTTGAAAAACAAGATCGAGATACTCCTTGAAGTGCCCCTCCCAGTTGAGATCTTCATAAAGTTTTTTCAAATTGCTTTTGGAAACAATATTAAAGATTTTATCAGATTCCATTTTCAATCCTTTTTGTAATGAGAGACGTAATCATCTTCGTCTTCTCTTTCATTTGAAGCACCTATACGAATATTTCTTTTCTTGATTTTTTCAACAAGGGTTGTTCGATTCAAATTCAAAAGTTTAGCAGCTTGGTTCTTATTATTATGCGTTCTTTCTAGCGCTTGAACAATGAGACTATTCTCAAGATCTTCCACAAAGTTATTGAGATGTATGCCCTCTTTGGGCAATCTCCCAAAATTCTCGGGGCATTGAGTGGAAGGACGCGATCGAACTGTCAAATTTTCAAGACTTCTTTCTCTCCCTTCATCATTATTTTCTGATTTATTTCTTTCGATAAAATTCTTATAAGAATAGTCTTTAGACTGTTTAGGAGGCGATTGATCCCAAGAAGACTCGGGCTCGGGCTTTGCTACAGAATCAATAAATTCAGCAGGAAGGTCCTCTAAACCAATCCTGCCACCCCCCCGGGTAATCACGAGTCTTTCAACAAGATTTTGTAACTGCCTGACATTGCCAGGCCAGGTCTGTTCAGAAAGACACTGGAGGGCATCCTGATCAAACCAGGTTGGAGGCTGATGGGGATGAACATTGTTCATCTGCATGCAAAAATAATTAAGGAGCAGTTCAATGTCAGCACTTCTCTGAGACAAGCTTGGCAATCGAATAGGAAAAACATTTAATCTATAGAAAAGATCTAGTCTGAAAGTTTTCGATTCTACAGCTTTTTCTAGATCTTTGTTTGTTGCGGCTATAATTCGCACATCAATTTTTTGAACAGAGTTGCTACCGACAGGCGTATATTTTTTCTCTTGGAGAACTCTTAGCAATTTTGCCTGTAAACGAGCAGGCATATCTCCTATTTCATCGAGAAACAAGGTACCCTGATCTGCGATACCGAAATAGCCAACCCTTCTTTTATCAGCACCGGTGAAAGCACCTTTCTCATGACCGAAAAGTTCTGCTTCTAAAAGCTCTTCTGGAATTGCGCTGCAGTTGATTGCAACAAAGTTGTGCTGCCTTCTTTCCGAGAGACGATGAATAGCCGAAGCTATAAGTTCCTTCCCCGTCCCGCTTTCACCTAAAATCAAAACGGAACTATTTGACCGTGCTATTTTTATAACCAGATCTAAAACCAGATAAAGAGGTTCACTCCTTCCAATGATTTCAGGGAACAAGGTTCGAAAATTCTCATTTGGAACCTTGTGGCTTGTGGGTGTATTCTCTCCCCACAGTTTTTGCTGAACTTGGCTGGGGTCATCATGAGGAAAAGTAAAAGCATCGCTACCCATGGAGGTCCCTTGCGAAATAAGCTTAATCCTGTTGTGTGATGTCCCTCTTTTTATAATAGCCTATTTGTTTGAAAGGGAGCAAACATGAGAGTTGCAATTGTTCATGATTGGCTTGTCAGCTACCGAGGTGGGGAAAAAGTCCTGGAAATGATTTGTGATTTATACCCAGACGCCCCTATTTATACACTATTTTGTGACAGGAAAAAATTACCTCCCTCTCTACAAAAAAAGGATATCCGAACTCCTCCTACCCTAGATCATCTGACTATGATAAGAAAGCTACTGCTCCCCCTTCTCCCGTCCTTCATCGAATCTTTTTCCTTGTGGGATTATGACCTCGTCATCAGCAGTTCCTCCTGCGTGGCCAAAGGCGTTTTAACAGGCCCACAAACAAAGCATATAAGTTACATCCACTCGCCTATGCGGTATATTTGGGACCAAAGAGATTCTTATTTTCAAAACTTTAATAGAATTCCCCTCCTCAGTTCCGTCCTCCACCTTCTCCTGAGCAAACTACGATTATGGGATACCGTCAGTTCCACAAGAGTTGATCTGATGATTGCCAACTCTTCTTTTGTGGAGAAGCGAATAAGACGTTATTACGGCCGTAGTTCGAGCCTGATACATCCTCCTATTGACACTGAGTACTTCACTATCGACCCATCGAAGCCTCCTCCGGAGCTGGAAGAGCCTTACTACCTGGTCGCTGGCGCTTTTGTCCCTTATAAGAACTTTGAGTTAGCCATAGAGGCTTGCGAGAAACTTGGGAGAAAACTTATCATTGCAGGATCTGGTCCTTGTGAGAGCAGTCTGCGGGCATGCGTCAAAAAATATAGCTCCTTGGTCATCTCTCCTAAAGATCCCGACTGGCGTAAACTCTTGCAACATGCTAAAGGACTCTTATTTCCTGGCGTTGAAGATTTTGGGATGTTAGCCGTAGAGGCCATGGCTTGCGGGACCCCTGTCCTCGCCCTCAAAGCCGGCGGTGCTCTAGACTATGTGGAGGAGGGACTATCAGGCCTCTTCTTTGAGCAGAATTCGCTGCAAAGTCTGATGGATGGAATAGAAAAATTTGAAAAGATTCCATTTCAAAGAGAGTCAGTCCGAGCTGTCTCTCAAAAATTCGATAAAGTCACATTTTTAAAAAAAATAACAAGTGAGATCAACCGAGTTTTGAGAAACGAAATATCATGAGAAAAAATAGCCCCTTATCCAAGCAGATCCATATAATCCTCGAACTTCTTTTCTTAAGTTCAAGCTGGGTCTTCATGTTCTACCTGAGGTTCTATGGACCCTTCCCCGTTTCGAAGGGGATTCCAGCCATATCGTCTCATCTCAAACTGCTACCTTTCCTCTCCTTATCGTGGATTCTTGTCGCCCTCTTTTTTTCAGAAGATCAGAGGCTGACAAGACGTTCTCTCTTTCAAAAGCTCGTACAAACTATTAAAAAGTCATCTCTCTTTCTCCTACTGTTTATAAGTATGACTTACTTCTATAATGAATATCTTTACTCAAGGGCTGTACTGCTATCGTTTATCATAAGCACCCCCCCTCTACTCATTCTCAGTCAGTGGACAGAACAAACACTCATCCATTTCTATCAAAGACGACAGGCACCAAGAAAGATCTGGATCCTAGTCAGTCAAAGCATGCTAGAACAGGCCCTACTCGTTGCTCAGCAGATGGGCTTTCAAAAGCAAGAGATTCTTGGCCTCATCATGGTCGGTGAAAGACAAGCTCAGGCCAACAAATGGGAGAAGACCTTCCCCGTCGTATCAAGTCCTGAGAACTGGTCTGATTTTTTTTCAAGTCAACCCTGTGAGACTTTCATCATAGCTCTATCACAAAATGATTATGGATCTTTTCAAAATGATATGGACCTCATCATCGAACAAGTTCCTGACATACGGATTATTCCAGACACAAGTCGTTATTCAAGATTTTTCTCTGCTGGAGTAGACCTGATTGCTCAGACCCCCGTCATCAGTATTCATGAAAGCCCCTTGCAAGGCTATGGCATCCTTCTGAAACGAATTTGTGATATAGGAGGATCCATCTTCGCTCTCTTTATTTTTAGTCCGATTATGCTGCTATGCTGTGTCCTTGTTAAGCTTTCTTCTAAAGGACCAATTTTTTACAAACAAAAACGTATGGGACTTGATGGTCTTGTTTTCTCTATCTATAAGTTCAGATCCATGCCTACAACTGTGGAAGCACAGTCGGGAGCCGTCTGGGCAAAAGCTAACGATGGCAGAGCGACCCGGTTTGGCTCTCTCCTGCGTAAAACAAGTCTCGATGAGCTCCCTCAGTTCTTTAATGTTTTACGGGGTGATATGAGCCTTGTCGGACCACGACCGGAACGCCCTGAATTTGTCCACACCTTCCGCAAGCAAATCCCCGGTTATATGCTGAGACACAAAACGAAGGCTGGGATCACTGGCTGGGCTCAGGTCAACGGTTGGCGTGGAGATACCAGTCTTGAAAAAAGAATTGAATGTGACCTGTACTACATTCAAAACTGGTCCCTAAGCCTCGACTTTAAGATCCTGTTCTTGACCGTGTTTAAGGGCTTCACCAACCCCAACGCCTATTAGAAAGTTCAAAAGTGGGAGGGGAGGGAAGAGCCCCTCACAAAGCAGCAAGGAGGTGCTAGAGGAAACTTTAGCTCCGGAGTGGCAGCCGGTTCCCCTAGGAACCATCCCACAAGTCGTATAGCAAGGCATTGAGGAGCGAGCAGCGCAGTTTACTTGCTGGTAAATGAGCAGCGCAGCGACGAAAATAACGCAGCTAGACGACTTGTGGGATGGTTCCTACAAAGAAAAAGAGAAAGGATCCATGGAAACAATCTCTGAGCCTGCTCCCTGTCTTCTCAAAAAAACACACCAGAAGGGCTTCTCTGAACGTGAAGAAAAGTGAGAAAGCCCTCGACCATCTTTTTGTAACATACTGCCAATTCTCTGCTGCACATCTGTAAGATTCATCGCATGAAAGGTCGACAGAGTTCCATGATGCCCTGTCCACAAGGCATCTAGAAAAACAAGTGAGTCAAGAGTTCTCAGTTCACCTATAACCAAACGATCTGGCCTTAGACGCAGACTCTCATTCAAGAGAAAACTGAGACTCACGGCCCCTTTCCCATCAATCCCTATTTTTCTAGAGCGTAAAGCCGTCCAGGCAAGACTGACCATAGGGATTTCTTCAAGCTCCTCTAGAAAAATCAAACGTTCATTTAAACAGAACATTTTCAGGAGTGAAAAAAGAAAACTAGTTTTGCCACTGCCAGTTGGACCACAGAAAAGAAATGAATCACCACAAACAAATGCCTGACGTAATTTCGATTCCATATCGACTGACATGCTAAAATCAGAGAGCTCTAAACTAGAAAAATGATGCCGCCTCAAAGCAAAAATAGGCTCAATTGGAGAAGCTGGAGGGACCAGACAATGCCATCTCATCAACAGACTAACTCCCTCATATTTCCGTTCTAAACGGCCCCCTGCACTTGGAGAATAGGGATCTAATCGAAGCCCCTGTTCTAAGGAAAACTCCTGCAAAAAACGTAGATACTTACCGCGATCTGAGTAGGGTGATGATCTCACCTCAAGAAGTCCTGAGCGAAGAACAGTCATAGAAGCTATTCCCCGCACAAATATTTCTTGTACACATGGATCTTTAAACGGCTCGAGAGCCAGCTCCAACATAACGTTCATTTTTCACCACAGCAAGGAAGAGGGCTTGGGAGAAAACCTTGCCCTGAGCTTAGTCGAATGGGTGCGCAGCTGGTTTCTCCCAAAAAACTGAGTTTAAAAAAGAGATAAAAACTCATCCATATTAGCAAAACCCAAAGCTCCCTCCTCCATAAGCATTCGACTACCATGAGCCGACTGGCTTTGAAGAGTAGGGTTGTACACAAGGACTTCGCGACCTTGATCGAGAGCAAGCCTCGCACTGACCAGAGCTCCCGATTTTTCTTGAGCCTCCATAAGCACCGTAAGCATAGATAGACCGGTTATGATGCGATTTCTTGCTGGAAAATCACTAGGTCGAGCAGGATCATCCCACAATCGTTCCGACAGCAGTACCCCTCCTTCCTGCAGCAGTCTTAAAAATACCGCTCTGTTTCCTTCTGGATAAAGTTTAGACAGACCCCCAGCTAAGACGACGACAGCAGACCTCAAGGAAGGGTCTGCAGCAAGAACACCTTGATGGGCTGAGACATCACAGCCATAGGCTCCTCCACTCACAACGCAAAAACCTCGATTCGCTAACACTTGTCCTATTCGAAAACTTTCTTGGAGAGCAGGAAGTGAAGCCCGTCTTGAACCGACGACAGAAATCATAGTTTCTTGCTTATTTTCGCCAAAAGGCCTACCCAAACAGGTGAAGCCATGAGGAGCTTTGTTGATCTCACGCAGAAGCCCTGGGTAGTTTTCATCGCAATAAAGGATATACTGGGCTCCGTTATCCTCGACAGACTTCATATGCTGACTAATTTTGTGAACTAGCTTAGATCCATCATCTCCACTTTTCTGACAGTACTTGGGAAACCAGGGAAAGGGATTCCGTTCTCCCTTAAAATGGGAGGCCCATTTCACACAATCGAGCCACATCGCCTGTGTCCATGTGTCGGATTGGAAATAGGGATCCAAGAGATTAAGCTCATCCCCATTCATCGTTTGAGGGCAAACATTTTTGAAGGGAAGAGGAAGATCTCTTCTGAGGACCTGGGAAACAACATGGCTGATGATAAAAAAATTTCTCATAGCCAAATAGATAGCAGGCAGAACTTATGTCAGCGAATGACATTATCGAACAAAGAGCTTACCATCCTATAGTACGAAAGCCCTCGAAAAAGCAGATGAGCAGCGCAGCGACGAAAATAAAGCAGCTAGACGACTTGTGAAATGGTTCCTAATAAAGCTTACTGAGAAGGGGAGGATTTTTACCAACATAATCTTCCATCTGATATTCCGTTTTGGCAGAAAGAACATAGGCGACGGCTCCCGTTTCCGTCGCATCAATGATCTCAACCTCTCCAATGATATGGTCTGATAAATCTGGTTTATGGAATTCAGGTAAAGCCTCCACATAACGGTGCCCTGAGAGATGAAATCTCTGTCCTACTGCCACCCCATCAAGGGTTCCTCGGTCTAAAAAGAACATCGAACCCTCTCCTGAGAACTGTTTACCAGCATGATCGAAGGAAACAACATGCCCAGGACTCACCAGAGCGCTCAAAGCAACCTTTTTATCAAATTTTAGCTCTTTTATCATAGGAATAAAATCAACAAGAAAATCTCCCTTCTCCACTGGCTTGGTTTGCTTATCCAGATCCAAAATAGCGAGAGATGACTTGTCATTGATTTCCTGAACAGTTGCTGACGCTATTAAAAAATACAGATCTCCTTTAAAATCTCCTGTCTCAGAATCATAGATTTCACTTCCATAGCGAAGAACAGTGTACATAGTTTTCAAATTAACAACTTTATCAAGCTTCACCAGGATCCGAGACTCAAGAACACTCTGACCATCTGGGCCAGAGAGCACCACCCCTAGCTGAGGCCTAGAATTTTTCTCAATCAAACCAGGTATCATCAACTGAATAGAGTTGTACTCTCGACGAGTATCTTTCTCCAAAAAATATTCATCCCCGACAGGAAATGTATCAAAGTCAACAAAATCACTTCCACCTTTTTTCATAGTATTTTCAGTATCAATCAGGTCATCAGCCAAAAGTTGTGGCAAATCTATGACATTCTTTTCAACAGGGACAATTTCTTCTTCCACAATTTTCAGAGAAGGAGGCACTTCCTCATCTCCTGCATAAAATCGAAGTCTCATTCCGGGCCAGATGAAGTGTGGATTCTTGATAAATGGGTTCATCGACCAAAGTTTTGGCCAGTACTCTGGATCATCAAGCAGCTGATCACAAATATCAAAAAGGGTATCCCCCGGTGCAACGACATATTCTTCTGGAGCCTCTCCTATACTTAAATTTTTTCTGGCGCCTAAATTTTTTGCTTTTTCAACAAAATCATCAGAAAAAGCTATGTCTATGCAGAAAAAAAACAAGATAAAAATAACAATACGGTCACACATTATTTTTTGTTTCCAGATTCAGATGAAACTGGTTTTACAGATAAATTTTTCTCTAAAACTTGCATTCTTTGCTGAAGTTTATAAATAGCTCCCTCTAGAGTATCAATACGAGCCCACAGTCTAGCCTGTTTCAGTTCCAAATTTTCTATATTGTCTTTATTGGTTTTGGAAGAATCTTGACTACCCACAGATTCATCTAAATCTCGAGGTGATTCCTTCACATCTAAACTCTGTGCTTTGTCATCCTGGGAGTCTATGGCATCCTTTTTAGGCATAGTCAGACAGGAACAAAGGAGCAAAATAGGAAAGACATTTAAGAAAAAACCTCTTCGCAAATTAAGAAAAATAGACTTTCTAAATAGCATGGTCTTCATTCAACCTCTGTATGTAGGTATTGACAATCATTCTAGAGGCTTCATCTAAGTTTTGAAATTCTATACCCAACTTATATTCTGTCACAAAGTGCACACCTTTTTTGTTTTCAATTGGACTTTTTTGCTGTCTCATCCATTTCACTTTGATGCTGATAGGAATAGGATGGGGGGAAGACAGAAGAGGGAGGTACAGAAGAGCTGAGGGATCGAAAGATCCAACTTCGATACCTTGAAGGAGAAATGGAAATCGTGTACTGAGAGAAAGTCCACCTAAACTAATATTATCAACCGAGATTCGCTTAGATATCCTACTGTAATGACTAAAAAAAGGTCCAAAAATTCCAAATTTGTCAGTTAAAATCAGGGAACTCTCTACATAGGCCTGCATAGACTCGCGTGTCGGAACTCGTACATTTTTTCTCTTGTCCAAGCTAGTCATAAAGTCGGGAACACCGAGAAAAATCGAGCGACGAGAACAGCTGATCACTGGAGAATCAAACATCAACTTCATCGCTGTCATCCTAAATTCAACATGAACATGAGTGATGCCCTTTAGAAAATTAAGACCCCTTTCGCTAACTTCGTGGATGAAAAGAGAACTAACCTTAGATTTATCATCCTGCTCATTTTCTAACTGAACTTCGAGAGCAGACATCCTCCCTTTAACGGCAAGGGAATGCTCTTCCAATTTTGTCATGAGAAGTGGAATTTTGGCGCGACACATCCTCCTGAGAGCGGCGAGAATGCGTTTTCTTCCAACAATTTTTGTAGGAACTTCAGACATTTTTAGATACTCTTAATCCTCTAATTTCTCTATTTTAACATAAAAATCGATAGAAATTCTGATTATGAAGCAAGCCTTGAAGCAAAATTTTTTATGTGTCTTTTTATTATTTATACCAAATTCTATCAGTTTTGCTTATGAAGTCTTGGAAGAAAATCACCCAGAATTTGTTTTTCAACAAAATCTGTACTCCATCGGCTTGACCCAAAACATTCCGGCAGACAAATCTGAGGAATATTTAGAAGAGGGATCTTTACACCCCGTCTTCGGGTTTAAGCACTTTAATCGACAGGGGTGGCTGGTAGGAGTCCTTGCCCAATTCAAAATGCTGAAGACAAAGGACGATGAGTCCAAAGCTTTTCGCGAAGCTTTTAGTATCCTTAGCGTCAGCCAAGAGACAAAATATGGCTTACGCCTCTATCATCCCTTCTATACATTCCTCGGCTGGAAACTTGCCTATCTGCTCCCCACAGAAAAAGGGAAGGTCCCCATTCATAGACTGAAAAATTTCGAAGCTGAAATTGGATTCGCTCTTTCTGGCTCCCTCTTTATGTTCAACTCTGACAAGACAGCTGTCTCGATCTACTTCGATCGATGGAGAGGCACCAAAACCAGAAAGCTGCAGGGCTTTGAAATGGGACTTGAACTCCATTTTAACTGGTAAGATCTTCTTTTTTTGGGGATCCAGCTGCGCACCCATTCGCTCAGAACAAGCTTTCCCCCTAGCCCCTCCTTACTAGGAACCCTCCTACAAGTCGTATAGCAAGGCATTGAGGAACGAGCAGCGCAGTTTACTGGATGGTAAATGAGCAGCGCAGCGACGAAAATAACGCAGCTAGAC
>JAGNWK010000025.1 GCA_017985985.1 Oligoflexales bacterium | reverse complement strand
AGAGGCTATCTTATGACCATCAACTGGGGACAATGAGTCTAGATGTCCGCCCTTACTTTGAATCCACTGAGTCCCTGTAGAGGCCCCTGCATTCAGATTCTGTATCTCAAGCTCTTTTAAAAAGTTCTTGTCCACAGTCGCTCCAAAATTAAGGCAAGGAAGAAGATTTCTAGTGAGAATTGCGCAGCTGGTTTCTCCCAAAAAAAATCTAGGGGGAACCATCTACGAAGTCTCCCCCTAGCTCCTCCTTGCTGTGAAGTGAGTAGTCAGCTCTAAAAAAAAAGGGCCTTGTTAGGCCCCTTATTTAAGGATGATCTAGAACAGATCAGCTTCAAGAATGATTCTATTCATGAAGTAACGCGTACCATCATAGAATTTATTGCTGAGATTAAGCTCGTTGCAGATCTTAACCGTCTTGTTGACTGAGTAACTGACAGTAGTTCGCAAGGTATCTTCAGAAGCACTGTTGTAAGCTTGCTTCATGAGAAGAGTGTCGGAACTTTTTGACACCACTGCATCTCTGGTAGAGTCATAAACCATAGCTGGTACATATTTATGCTCATGGATATGTCTCAGTTCGAGTTCAAGACCTCGCACAGAGTTCGGTTCGAAACCGAGAACCGTGTGGAACTCATGCTCGAGTGTAGGTGAATTTTGGTAAACCTGCAGAGGCCGGTCTGTGCTGCTTTGAGCTTTCAAAGCAAGAGCTTGCCTTCTGTCATCAGGAATCTCACCTTCTACTGGAACTTTACCATTTGGCCGACTACCCATATAAGTATGAGCATCGTACTCTACACCCACTGTAACGACACCAAGAGAAGTGGAAGGCTTATAAGCCAACGGTACCCAAGCCCCAAACTTAGCAGAAGTTCCTAGACCTTTGTTCGGTACGCTGACCTCTGCATACGGAACGAACTTGAGCAGTCCGTTGTCATAAGAAAAGGCAGTCCAATATGTGTTCCAACGAGTTCCGCGATCCTCTACGACATCATTGTTTGGTCTTTTAACGAGGCCAAACACAAATGCTGAATCCATAGAACCGTTAAAAAATTTAGAACCGAGCTCGTAGCGAGCTTGAACCTGTACAGGGCGACCGGGGATAGGTTTATTTTCGGAATCAAACTTACCCTTCTCCATAATATGAAGGAGAGAAAAGCCCCCGTAAGAATTTGGAAAAATCCGCTGAAGAGGAGCAACATTCTGGCTCTCCACAGTTGCTGTCTCAGCATGAAGAGATGAAACGGCCAGAAAAGAAGCTGCCAGAAAACCTGCAGCTTTCAAAAGCGACTCTTTTGCTTTCATCAGACTCATTGTTTTTACGTTCATAAACCACCCTTTTCCATCTCGTGTATTCGGTAGGACCGACTGTGAACGCTTATCCGGACTGCAGCGAACCCAGCGAAGCTCAACACCTTCTGATACTGGACAAAGAGCTCTTTGTCAATCAGACACAAAATAGGGTCATCGTCGCCTTTTTTAATGTCTGAAACTGCTCCTCCCTCTAAGAAATCGTTGAGCTAGCGTCCCTCTTAAAGTTCCTCCTCTTCTCTCTCTATGGGCTGATTAAGATCTTGTGTTTGCTCGTCAAGTCTCTCACTAGCGCCTTGGGGTTCCGATACAGATTTGGCATGAGCATGACGAATGGCAGTTCCCCCTATTCTATCTAATTCTTCTTCAGAAGGGGGTACTGGAGCCGAGCCCTGGATAAGGGATATAGCATCCATAACAACCCAAGAGACCGTCGAGAGAACAACTGTTGTGGTAAAAATTTTTAAGAAGCTAGCCGTTACAGACGCAGTCGTCGAAAGCAAAAATGCATTTCGAAAACGGAAACCGCCTTCCGGCCTCATAAGCGCCCGTGTGTTGGAGATGAATGATATCTTTGGATCCATCTGGGCACCAAAAACAATGCGAGGGACAGCAAAAACGGCACTGAAAATCTTATCCTCCGTCCCCATTAACGTCATCACAGCACTGATCCCCGTGACAATCGCAAGCTTGGGGAGAACTTCCTGCACAGAATCAACAAACAACCTTCCGATCCTGCTCGATTGATCAACAAGATAATCCTCGAAAGACCTCGTGGCGGGCTGAACCAGGGCAAGACACATATCCTTATCTCTCTGTTGAGCGCGCTCCTGAAGAGCGAGCTGCTCCAACTGATAGGCCATCCCCGCTTTTTCGAACACACGAGCAACAAGGTCCCCAGGAATGTTAGCGAGAAGACCAGCTGCACTCGGGGACGTGAGCCCTGTCCCTACGAGAAAAAATATGACGAACACTTTTGTGCCTGTTTTCGAAACCTGCCGATATAAGCTGCTTTTATCGTAGTTAAAAGCAGTGCCCCCCATCGGCATTTTGCAACGCGTTCTCCAAATTGTACTAAACAGCTTGGCCAAGTCCTTCTGAAAAGCCTTAGCTGCAGGATTTGGACCCAAGTTTATAAAATTAGATAAGAAAAAATCGATCGGAGCAACCAGTATGACATCGGTGAACAGTTCATTTCGGTTTGGTCCCCTAGCGGCAATAAAGCTTGCCATCTTCCCCAAATGCAGGACAAAACCCTCATCCTCTCTGCCATCTTCTTTCTCCAAAGAACACTCTGTCGTCGACCAAGCCTGCTGAGAATAGCTGGCGATCATGGTGGTGAAAAACAATAAGGAAAAACACTGAGCTAAGAACCGCATGGATAAAAGCCGCATCCTCTCCTCCAATGAAGATTGAAGAGGAGGTATATAGAATTTAAACAGAATAGGAAATGCTTATTGAACGGGTGAGAACTCTTCACCGCTGTACTCCGCTGGGACACCCGATAGGGCTCCGTCAACATCCCAATTTTAAAGGTGTTCACTCTTTTTCCGATAGTCTCCATAGGCACTAGGCAAGCTAAGAAACAATTCCTTAAAATTTAGGTCTTCTTCAAATGTTAAGATCCGCTCTGAAATCTAAGATATTCTATTTTTTTTCTTTTTGATTTTCATTCAATGTGCTGTCAAAAAAACAGAGCCAATCACAAAGTAAAGATATCCTAATTTGGTGGACTCAACGAACCGAGAATAAGAACTAGAACCACAGACACACCAAAGAGTTCAGCATCCAGTATATGTGTGCGAGTCCGCTCGCATCTTAAAACAGAATCTAGCAAGTCACCGGGGAACATCCGACCGACCCTCCGCCTCGATTCAAATTTCCAACAAATCAACAGTAAGCCCACAGACAACACTAAGTCCCTGAGCACAGCGGGCATAGTGATAAGGAGAATATATGAGTCCACCTTCCTTAAGGCTCATTAGTTTAGCTTCTTCCATCCAATATTCTGCCTGATCATCAAATCCAAGTGTATCTGGCATGCGAAAGTTGGCTCGATTCATATTGGTATAAACTAATCCAGCTGCGTTTGAGTTCGTTGTATAGACAGCTCCAGCTGTGTTCTCCGCAAGCCATACCCATTCATCTTTTTTCAGAAGGCGAGCTTTTTTATTTTCACAAATTTGTCGAGCGGAATGATACGAGTCCCAACGGTCAGACGTACATGCTCTAGAAGGGTTTGAAATAGGACGTCCAATACAGAGCTTAAAAGGAGAATCTTTTTTATTTGAAAAGCAGATAAGATCTCCAAGCGTATCGTTAGTGATTTTAACTGCGCCTGCCAACACATCTATTTTAGAGTTAACAGGACTTAATGTATGATCTGCCTGCCCCAAGGATGAACTCAAGCAGCATAGAAAAAGGACCATGTTCATCATCTGTTTTAATGTGCAAGATTTCATAAAGGGAAAAATCCTTTTCATTTATTCGTGTTGAAATTAATTGTTTCTAGGACCCTCCCACAAGTCGTATAGCAAGGCATCGAAGAGAGATCTTGGCTGCTACTGAGATGGATGATGTATGAACAGTTCCCGAAGACCAACCGCACTTTAAAACAAAAAAATAAACAAGAAAAGTCATGAATTCCAACTACACGGAGATTGCTTCGTCGCCTACGGCTCCTCGCAATGACGAAATCGCAGAACCTCGTCATTGCGAGCGCAGCGAAGCAATCTCAGTGTAAAGGCAAGATGCTTCGTCGCCTACGGCTCCTCGCAATGATGAAATCGCAGAACCTCGTCATTGCGAGCGCAGCGAAGCAATCTCAGTGTAAAGGCAAGATGCTTCGTCGCCTACGGCTCCTCGCAATGACGAAATCGTAATACTTAGACAGGTTGGAGTAAAGTCGAGAGGTATCTTGCCTTAACCGAATGACATTGGAGGTCAGAGAACCTCATTCGTAACATCCGTTAAATTTTTGATTTCATTTTTTCATCGACTTGGATGGAATACAATTTGTCTCGAATCTGACCAAAGAGAATCTCCCCTTGATCCTCGACCGTAGCAATAATGGCATTGTCTACAAGAAGGCTTTTCAAATGTAAAAAAAGCATCTTACCATCCCAATTGATAGAAAGCAGAAAAACCCAGAGAATCATCTGCAGGAAGAATTTGACAAGCCAACGAATTAAACCCTCTAACATGAATCCTCCTTTATGTTCGTAGGGGAACCAGCTGCCCCTCTTCACTAAAGTTTCCCCTAACCCCTCCTTGCGGGGGAATGATGAAGAACCCTAACTCACAAGATCAAACTGATGACCATCAGCAAGTTCTGCGGGGATAGCTGGCGCAAGACTCCGTTCGGATCTCAAGAATAAAAATTCGTAAACTTCCTTGTAGTTACTGACAAAATGGGCTTCAATATGCTGCGTCACACTGGGCGATAAACTTTCAAAAGTCGTTCTATTTTTTTCAGGGATGATCACGTATCGCATTCCCTCTCTCTGGGCAGCCAAGACCTTCTCCTTAAGTCCACCTATAGGGAGAACTCGTCCATGAAGAGAAATTTCTCCGGTCATGCATGTTCTTGGCCTCTGAGGCACCCCAAGAAGCGCAGAGAGCATCGACGTCACGAGAGCCACCCCAGCAGATGGCCCATCTTTCGGAATCGCCCCCATGGGAATATGCACATGAAATCCACAGGTCAATCTTTCAGCGGGGACACCCCATTCCATCGCTTGGGCACGGATATAACTCACCGCTGTCTGCGCACTTTCCTTCATCACGTCACCCATATTACCCGTCAAAACAAGGTTCTTCCGCCCAGGTAAAAGATTGGTCTCTATAGACAGAAGCTCACCCCCAACCTGGGTGTAAGCCATCCCAAGAGCAACTCCAGCAGAAATATCGTCGTAATCTTCCCCTCGATCATAGGTCCTGGGGCCTAAGTATTTCAAAACCTGGCCCGGATCGATGCAAAAAGAATCGAGAACCTTTGAATAGGACCTATCTAAAGGGTCCCACTTCTCGTCGTTTTCCGCAAGATCCCTAGCCACTTTCCGACACACCGAGGCAATTTGCTTCTCGAGAGTTCTCAAACCACTCTCTTTGGTGTACCCACGAATGATCATATGCAGAGCCGACGGGGTGATGGCAAGAGGCCTATCCCCAAGCCCTGCCTCTCTCGTCTGTTTGGGAATAAGGAACTTTCCAGCTATCTCTGCTTTCTCATCCTCTGAATACCCAGAAATTTCAATGATCTCTAGCCTGTCTCTCAGGGCTGGTGGGATCGTGTCCAACGAATTGGCATTCGTAATGAACATCACCTTTGACAAGTCAAAATGGATCCCAAGATAATGGTCCATGAAAGCATGATTCTGCTCTGGGTCAAGAACTTCCAAAAGTGCAGAAGCAGGATCGCCTCGATAGTCTGATCCCAACTTGTCAATTTCATCCAACATAATCAGAGGATTCATTGTCTTTGCTTGCTTGATCCCATGCATGATACGACCAGGATAAGCTCCAACATAAGTCTTGCGATGTCCTCTGATATCCGCCTCATCACGCACCCCTCCCAGAGAGATCCGAGCAAAGCTCTTACCGATAGAACGCGCGATGGAACTCCCCAAACTTGTCTTGCCAACCCCAGGAGGCCCCACAAAACATAGAATCGGCCCCTTGGCTGCTGGATTTAGTTTTTTCACCGCTAAATATTCGAGAATCCTATCTTTGGCAAGATGGAGACCAAAGTGTTCTCTATCTAGATCTTCACCCACTTTTTTGAGGTCTAACTTATCTTCCGTCATAAGATCCCAAGGGAGGGCTAGAACTGTCTCCACGTGGGTTCTGAGTAGTGAGGCTTCACTGGTTTCCTGATGCATCCTCTCGAGACGACGGAGTTGCTTGCTGAGTTCGTCCCGAGCCTCAGCAGAGAGAGGGACCTCTTTAATTTTTTTCCACAATTCTTCTAGTTCATCTTTTGGATCAGAATCACCAAGTTCGGATTTCAGCGCTCGTATCTGCTCTCTCAAATAGTGCTCTTTCTGTAATTTTCCAATTTCCTCTCGCGCTTGATTCTGAATTCTTAACTGCATCTGATAGATTTCTATTTCGCGAGAAAGATAGGCATGAACCATAGCTAATCTTTCTTCAGGATCATGGATAGAAAGAATTTTTTGAGAGTCAGAAACCTTCAAAGCAAGATTAGAAGCCACCAAATCAGAAAGACGACCAGGATCTTTGACATCCTCAATGATCATAAGAATGTCTGGAGACATAGTTTTGCCAAGAGCAACAACCTTCTCTAAATTCTCCCTTACAGACCGCAAAACTCCCTCCATCTGAGGGGATGTCGATGCGGGTAAAGAATCTTTGACTTCTTGGACATACACTAGAGGAACTGGATGACCTGTCTTAAAACCCAAAATCTTGGCCTTGTGGATACCTTGAACCAAGACCTTAACCCGGCCATCATTTAATTTTCTTGTTCTCATGACAGAACAAACAGTCCCCATCTCATAGACATCATAGGGACTTTCAAAACTTGATTCCAAGCCTTGACCTAGCTCGCCTGGCACCTTGAGAGCTGAGACAAATATCCTTCGCCCATAGTTCAAACCCTGCTCTACAGCCTGGATACATACGTCTTCATGGATAAAGATGGGAACAATCATGTGAGGAAAAATTACGATATCTTTGAGAGGGAGGAGGGGAAGCTCGACGCCCCCAAAATCCCGCGAACTCAAGTTAGGAGCAGTCATCCTAAACTCCTCATAGCTACGCTTTAGAGATCTTTAACAAGCCATGTCTCGGAGCCGTGGCAAATTTCTTTAGACGTGTAAGGCTACAAGCTTTATTCTAAAGTAGGATTTTCAAAAAAAGAGGCTGCAAAATAAGCAGACTATGGGCACCTTCTGCCCAGTATTCCTACTTCGCTTCGCTCCAACCTGTCTAAGTATTACGATTTCGTCATTGCGAGGAGCCGTAGGCGACGAAGCAATCTGGCCTATACACGGAGATTGCTTCGCTTCGCTCGCAATGACGAGGTTCTGCGATGAATACTTAGACAGACTGGCTCCCAATGACGAGGTTCTGCGATGAATACTTAGACAGACTGGCTCCCAATGACATTGGCAGTTAGAGGATCTTGTTGACAGGGTCAAAATCCGTCCTCCCAAGAACTCACGTAGAGACGGGGACCTTTACGCTCACGATAGCTGGTCTAAGGAGACGATCACTCAAAAGATAGCCCTTCGCATACTCCTCATGGATAGTCTCCACCCTCACATCTGGGCTCTCCACACGTCGAATCGCCTGGTGTCGACTGGGGTCAAACTTCTCCCCCACCACCGTCATTTGGGACAAACCATTCTTCTCAAGGATGTCAAAGAGTTGCTTTCTAACCATTTCAACCCCCAATAGAACGGAGTCCGATGAGTCGGCCCCCTTTGACCCTGGGATTGATGGGACAGCCTTCTCGAGGCTGTCCAATATAGGAAGGAGCTCTCGAAAGAAGTTCTCCAGACTATAACGAAGATGACTTGCCTGCTCTCTCTGATAACGCTTCCGTATATTCTCAGCCTCGGCTAGAGCTCTCAGATATTGGTTGTGCGAGTTTGTAGCCTCTTCCTTGAGTCGGACACACTCCGACTGAAGCTGCTCCAGCTCAGACCCCGGGGCGAATCCAGGTTCCGCCTGGCTTTGAATCGCGGCTGACTCCATATCGTTCTCTATCTCTTTTTGTTCTCTATCTTTGTTCTGATCTTGACTATCTTGCATATCTGTTCCGTTTTCAAAGTTCTCAGACGTAAATCGTCAGTCGAATAGGATATAAATTTAGTAGGAATGATGCAAGGCACCATCTTAAAACAGATAGACGTTGCCGCGACCTCTATTTTTTTCCTTTTATTTCAAGTTGTTGTGATATATTTAAGATAGGAAGAGGAAAGTCGGATTGACACCTCTTTACTCCACTGTTAATCAACAAATTTCAAAAACAGGAAAGAATCTCAGGATTTTAATACCTTAAACGACCCTCAGAAATTTGTTTACCGCCTGGCAAGCCTAGTCACCCCTCTGGATACTGGGGGGCGATATGTTAGCATTTCGGGTGAGTGACAATTTTTGAGCAGTCTTCATCAACGTACACATGCGGAGAGTTTCGTGGAAACAATGGATACGGGGACTTCTTCATCTTCTCAGACTGCGCTTAAACATCACAAAGAGGCCATTATACGCTCTTTCGAAAACGAAAAGAGTGATGCCCAGTCAGCTATGCTAGATAAGGATCTTGTCAACAAATTAGATAGTTACTCCCTAGAGTCTATCGTCGAGCTCAAGATTGCACGCTTTTTAGATCAAGTTGGGTCCTACCATCCCGAGGACTTATATGACATGATTATAAAAAAAGCTGAGAAGCCTCTCCTCAATCAAATACTGAAAAGAACTGCAGGGAATCAGGTGCAGGCATCCAAAATATTAGGAATCAACCGAAACACCCTGCGAAAGAAAATGAAGATCTACAACCTTCTTTAGGACGAGCGCCTATGCAAACACCCCGCCTGATCCTTAGCCAAGGGCAGAATCCAGGCGGGAGCATCGAGCTTAGCGAATTTCCCTTCACCCTGGGAACACATACCCAAAACACATTGCCTATAAAAGAAGCCGACGGTTCAGAGTTTCTACTCCAGATCAAAAAGCGAGGCAGACTTTTCATTATCGAAAGCCTCTCCGGCTTGGCCTTTATCAATGGAGAACGCTTCCGCAACTCCATTCTAGAAAACGGGGATAAGATCCTGGTCGGGAGTACTGAACTCATCTTTCAGTATGTCCCTCAAGTCGATGTTGTCGGAATCTCCAGTCTCCAGGGTGACACCAACTCCTCCGAAACTGTAAAAATTTCCTATCGAGAAGATTTTTCCCCAGACCTTGACCTTATCACGCCACTTGCCGATAAGATGGGAAAACAAATTATATCCTTCTTCCGACCTTTATCTATCATCAAGAGGGTCTTTGACTGTCATGAAAAGC
Organism: Oligoflexales bacterium; assembly: GCA_017985985.1. Lineage (GTDB taxonomy): Bacteria > Bdellovibrionota_B > Oligoflexia > Oligoflexales > Bog-1112 > JAGNWK01. The sequence continues at coordinate 23,600 of JAGNWK010000025.1, read as the reverse complement.
TTCTGAATTCTAGTAACATCAACGATCTATCCCAATCTTTACTGGATACTTTACTCCAGATTCTTCCTCAAATAGATCGAACTCTCATCTTTAACTGGTCACAGGTGAGGAATGAATTCTCTCCCTCTGCGACTCGAAGTCGCGAAAAAAAACATGGACCCTTTTGCCTAAGCTCCAAAGGGTTTGATGAAGTCATCGCAAAGAAGCATCCATGCATCATTCATCACCCACAGAAGCAAGTTCCGACAAGACTCATCTTTCCCATGATTTACCAAGGACGTCTCCTATGCGCCATTCACCTTGAGTGTGACAATAAGAAGTTTTCGGACACTCAACTCGAATTGGCCAGAGAGCTCATCCAACAAAGTGCGGCTTACTTTAAAAATATATTCCTAAATGAAGACATCGATGCTCTCATGTTTGGCAGCCTAAAAGCTATCTTTGCGACTATCGAAGCAAAAGATACCTATACCGTCGGCCATTCCGAGCGTGTGTGTCGATATTCACTAGCTATTGCCGAAGAGTTGCACCTGGATGAAGAGACTAAGAAGTACCTCATGATCAGCTCTCTCTGTCACGATGTAGGCAAAATAGGCATCCCTGACCACATTCTGAAGAAAGCATCCTTTCTTACTCATGAAGAATACGAAGAGATGAAACTACATCCCCTCATTGGGGCTAATATCATTGCCCATCTACCCCATGCTCAAAAAATTTTATCAGGGGTTAAATCTCATCACGAACGTTGGGATGGGACAGGTTATCCCGAAGGATTATCCGGTGAAAAAATACCTTTTTTTGGGCGTATCGTCTCTGTTGCCGATACTTTTGACGCTATGATTTCAGGTAGGTCCTATTCTGGGTTTATCCACGAATCAGATGCTGTTGAACGAATGCAACAAGAAATCGAACTTTTCGATCCAGAAATCGTAAGGTCTCTCATTAGAGCATGGGAGCATGGACTGATCTCCCAAAAAACATCAACTGTTAATCGAAAGACCTAGGGGTATCGAAATCAGATCGGTTACCCCCGAGCAGCGAGGTCGAGGGGTATCGAAGTCAGCATCGTCATTGCGAGGAGCCGCAGGAGACGAAGCAATCTGGCCTATGCACAGAGATTGCTTCGCTGACGCTCGCAATGACAGCAGTTTGGATCCTTTTTGTACAAAATTTACCCTTGTGTTATAGCAGGGGCCATATATATGACGACGTTTAATATTTAGACAGCTAGGAGCGAAATCGAGGGGTCTCATTAAGACTGAACAGATAAGTAAGAAATCGATGTATAATGGGAAAGTAAGTTTCTTTCGGAGGATGAATGCATGTGGGGCGAACTCGCTCGTAGTTTTCAAGCTGGAAATACCTATGTTTGGGTCATGGCCACCCTATTCTTTATTGCGCTCATGCTCTTTTTTGAACGCTTCATAGTCCTCCAATTCGTATACAATCTCAACTTTGCTAAATTTCTAAACAGTTTCAAAAAAATGATTTCTTCTAAGGACTTTGAAAGAGCCTCGGCTCTCTGTAAAAGTGCTTCGAAGACCTCACTTCCGAAAATGGCGCTCCTAGCCATTGAAGCGAAGGAAAACGATCCGACTTCAGTCAGAGGTGTTCTCGAAGAGTCCGCCGTGGAGTTTATCCCCAAGATAGAGTCCCGCCTCCACTTCTTCCCAACCCTAGCCACCCTGACTTTACTCATTGGTGTGCTAGGCACTATCGACTCTATGTGGTGGGCTTTCCACTCTCTTAATGTTCTTGACACTGCTAAAAAGCAAGCTTCCCTTGCCAATGGTATCGCAAGCTCTCTGCATTCCACCGCCTTTGGTCTCATCGGAGGCGTATTTATCATCAGTGCCCATCAAATTTTAAAAGGAATGGCTCTGAAGCTCCTTGACCATGTCCAACACGGGGTCTTGATTCTCCACAATCTCCTAGTCCCCACTGAAGTCTATACCCAGACCTTTACAAGCAGCCCTGTAGCAGCAGTCAGCCCTTCCTCCGATAAGACCAGGAGCGAACCTGCATCACAGACTCCACAGAATGAGGTCCAAAAAAATGACGCTTTTGATGACTCTTCCGTTGAAGATATCAAAGACGAAGAAGAAATTATATGATGAGACCTGGTATCATCTGATCACAGCCTTGTCTATTCTGTCGTTCTTTTTCATCTGCGCCTTCGTGATGAGAATAAACCTACTATCTTGGAAGCTAGGGTTTATTGAAGCTAGAATTCCATCTCTACGGTTAACGACTTCAGAAGAAACTCTCCTCCAAGATAAGACTATATCCCGCGTTGGAAATGAAGGAGCTGGTGGACCATCCATCGACCCCAAAACCATGACTTTTTCGATTTCTTCCTCACAAGTGGATTTTGGTTTTTTAGAAAATTTTATGGATAAAGAAAGCCCTACGAGTGCAAAATCTATCCAATCGCTTGACATCTCCGATACTGAGGAAGATTTTGATCAAATCACAAAAATTATTAAAACTAAATCAACAGAATCTAGCAAAAATTCAATTGCTCTTATCATTCCTGAAAAAAATCTCTCTATGCCACTCCTTCTGAACTTTATGAGTTATCTGAAAGAAACTGAACTCTTTGAACACCTTGTCTTAGCTGGGGGCTTTGTCCCCCACTAAACACGACTGGCCCTCAGAAAGATAAGGATATTTATTTTTATAGGATCGAAACCAATAAAAGTTGTCTTCCTCTCCCACCGCGAGAGCTTAAGCCAGTCCATTTCTTGGATTCCTTACCCTTGCTTTATCAGCATTATCATTATTTTTATTTTCCTTGGTCATGTCTTAGTTGGGTTAAACCCACACTTAGTTGGAAATCCCGTCGATGTTCCGACTGTAGCCTACTCTTCAGAAGCCAAGGAAGGAGCACTTCGACTCTCGGTAAGCGCAGAAGGATCTATGCTCCACGTGGTCACAGGAGATAAGAAAATTTTTTCATGGGATAGTAAATCCTCTAACCTAGATGCTGATTTGAAACCCTTAATCAAGTATATTCGCGAGCAACAGATAGAACTCTCTTTTACAGCTGTCTTAGAAAAAAGAATAAGCTCGATCCGAACCATGGTGGTCATTGCTGTAGATCAAGACATCTCCTTCTTTCAGATCAGGCCTATACTTTTCGTGTTGGCCCAGTCAAAAATATCTCAATACGCTTTTGAGGTCAAAAAACCCTTAGACGAAGAGTTGTGAAAGATTGATTAAGAAGGCACATATTTTTATTCGGGTTCTTCAAAACGGGTCTCCCCTATGTGAAACTGCTTTTCCTATCAAAAAGAAGAAGAGGGTGTTCATCTCTCCATCCCACGGACCTCTTCATCTTCCCTTCTATCCGTTATTTGAAGACGTTGAAATTCTCCGAACTATCGGCGATGGTCGAGTTTACCTCTCTTGCTCGGTCCCCTTTAGTGGTTTTGTCGTTTCTAGTGGTGAGATTCTCAATTGGAAAAAAATAAAACTAAGACCTGAAAAGAAGTATTTTGACGTCGGGGACTATGCGACGATTCACATAAAAGATCTCAGTGTCTTGATCAAAATCGAGAATATTCGCAAAGAAAAACCCAAAGTACAGACAATAGATCGGCGTTTTGCTGCTCCTCTATCAAATCTGTTCATAGACGCACAGGAAAAAATTGCCATCCCGATTAGCGCTCTCCTCTCCCTTCTCGTCGTAGCCAGTATGTTTGTCGCCTTTAAATTGCAAATGAAAAACCCGCCTAAATTGATGGAAGAGCTTGAGAGCATCTATACCCTGCCCTTTATCAATTCTGTCAACCTCTCGACGGCACCGGAAGCTCTCAAGCAAAAACTGAATCGCGAAGATTATATAGACTCTGTTATCAAATATTACAGAGAACTGACCTTTCTTTTCCTAGGCCTCACCTCAACACAAACTCATTTCATGTACCCTTCCTCTCTTGAATATGTTCAGCGAGAACTCCGCCAAAAAAATAAAAGTTTAAACTCTTTCTTGGAGGGGAGACTTATAGTCGAACGACTTGAAAAAACTGCAGAAAATAAAAAATCTTTACAAAAAATGGACCTCCCAGTGATTTATGGAGAGAGCTTCCAGCAAGAGCTCCTTTACATCATTGAAAAAATAGATAACATTCATCGTTCATTTACCATGGCCTTAGAGTATCGCCGCGAGGTTTCTAGCCAGTTCCGAGATGATCCTAGCTACGATTGGAACAATTACAGCAGCGTAGAATCTAATAGTTCCAAAAAAAGTACTGAAGAACTTTCAAAAATTAAAGTTTTCAATCAAATCACCAACGAACAGGCCATGTATAAGGAAGCTGAGACTCTGGGTGAAAGGGCCCATTCATACTTTCTTCTCTATGAAAAGGAACGAGAGCCAAATCCATGGCTTGAAAGGAAGGATGTCATCTCCCTAAAAATCGCACCGGAGCTGGCGCAGAATCTATCTGTGCTCAATTCCGTCAATATTTTCACTAACTCTAAATCTAATGCAAAAAATGAACTCTAAAAAATTATTACCTTCCGACTTTGTCCGGCATCTTGAGAAATCCAAACCCTATATAGTCCCCATGGGTGGCTGTGGTGAATTTGGGATGAATCTCACATGCTATATTTTCCAAAAAAAGATCATCATCGTTGATGCTGGCAGTCTTTTCCCAGACCAAAGGAAGCTCGGTGTATCGAGTATCATTCCATCTCTCCATCACAGCATCTTCGAGTCGATGCCCATTCTGGCATACATGATCACTCATGGACATGAAGACCACATCGGGGCTGTTCCCTATCTCTTTAGAGATTTTCCTGCACCCATCTATGCGCCAACTTGGGCGATAGAACTGCTCAAGAATCGGTTCAAAGAGCAGGGGCTCGACATGTCGGCTTTGCATCCCATAAAGGGTCCAACGACAGTCCAAATCGCACCCTTCTCTGTGGAGTATATCCACGTCAATCATTCAATTCCGCATTCCTACTCATTTCTCATCAAATGTGGGAATTACAGTTTTTTTCACAGCGGCGACTTCAAAATAGATAGAACCGGCTTCGATGAAAAACCGGTTAATCTGTCTTATCTCAAAAAAATTGGTGACGAAGGGGTCGACCTCTTCCTTTGTGACAGCACCAACGCCCATAGACCAGGTCCAACTCCCAGTGAGCAGGAAGTGGTAGAACCTATGCGCCAGATCCTTGCTTCGACCACAGGGAGAGTTTTCGTCGCCACGTTCTCAAGCAATCTCACCAGACTCAAAACGATTTGTGAACTCTGCCGAGAGTTGAAAAAGAAATTGATAGTCTGTGGCAAGAGTTTAAAAAGAGCCCTAGAAGTTGGCATGAAGCTCAATATGCTCGACGACATGCCCTTCATGTATTTTGAGGAAGAAAGTGCAAAAGTCAGGCTAGACCCCTCGTGTGTCATTCTGACGACAGGTTGCCAAGGAGAGTTCCGTTCGGCCCTCTATCGAATTGCTATGGGGGAACATCGGGGGATAAAGATCAAAGAAAATGATCTCGTTGTTTTCTCGTCCAGCGTAATCCCTGGCAATGAAAAAAATATTATCGCTATAACGGACCATCTGAAGAAACAGGGCGCCCGAGTCATCGGATCAAAGGAGAATCCCAAAATCCATGTCAGTGGTCACGCCTACCAAGATGACATCAGTACCTTTTACGAACTCCTGAAACCTCGTGTTTTTATCCCAGTGCATGGTGATTTTGCCCAGCAACAAGCCAATCAGAGCAAGCAAACTCCGAATGCTCAAAAACAGAAAAGTCTCATGATGGAAAATGGCGATCTCGTCGCTGTCACGAAGGAACAAGTTTCCATCCTCGGACGCCTAGACTTCGATCGCCTTTACGTCGATGATGGGTCCTACCTTCCTATGGGGAAAAAACTGCTCGATGAACGCCTAAAAATAGGTGAACTAGGTTTGCTCTCCCTAGATGGCGTCGTCCATAAAACAAGTCGCCGCTGGGCCCGAGGGCCTTTTATCACTTCCTTTGGGGTTGCTGTCCCTAAAAAATTCTCCCCTGATCAATGGAAGAAACATTTAGAAAAGAAAGTTCTTGAACTTTTTGATATAAGTAGCAGAGAGACCATGCCCTCTCAAGAAGAGCTCAATGAGTTTCTGCGACAAGACATGCGAAAATATCTAGAAAAATTGACAAGGAAAAAGCCTGTGCTCATCTCAAAAATATGGCTTATTTGACATGCCCTCGGATAAGGACTCAGACAAACTTCTGAGAAAAGTTGAATCGAGAAGATCTGTACTAAAAACACATCCCTTTGAAGTTGAAGAGCTCTGTTTTAGCTCAGGTCTTCATCCCTATTATCGCCTTAATTGCCCCGACTGGGTCAATATTCTTCCCCTCACAGATCAGGGTGAGGCCATACTGATTCGTCAGTTCAGAGCAGGCTCTCTCTCGGTCGTCCTTGAAACCCCTGGCGGAGTGGTTGACCCTGACGAGAAAAAAGATCCCACTTTGACAGCAAAGCGGGAGCTCGAGGAAGAAACCGGATATTCGAGTCAAAAACTCCTCTACATGGGCTCGGTCAACCCAAATCCAGCCCTACAAAACAATAGAGTCCATTTCTTCGTAGCTTTTCACTGCGTTCTAAGTCCAAAGAGAACTCATCTTCCAGATCCTGACGAAAATATTCAAGTTCAGCTGGTAAAATCCGATGAGCTCTCAAACCTAGTGCGAACAGGACAAATTGACCATGCTTTATCGGCTCACTGTATCTTATTAGCTGAGAAATATGTAAACTCTCAAAAACGTATTTAGCTGCTTAAAGCCGAAAACTGATAGTTGAATCGCTAAAAAGGCTAGAACTTCAACACAGGCATCACGCACATGACATGTTGAGAACTTACAAAACACTTCCCCTGGGAAAAACACGACAGGGGTGCGATGAGATCTAAAATGAACCGCTTTACACTACGCCGCTTTGAAGTCATCCTCGTCTCTTCGAATGGGAAAACCCATCGGTTCTCCTTCTCAAAACTACTTTTCCGTCTGACCTATCTCTTCACTTTTGCTTTTTTTATTCTGCTTGGCTATATCTCACTCGACTATTTTTCCTTGCTAAAATTGGAGACAAATTATAACGCCATCCAAAGGGAAAACCTCGTTATCAAAAGCGAAGCTAAAATTCTTCAATCCAATCTCGAAGAACTTAAAAAATCACTAAGAAAAGTGAAGGACTACTCTCAAAAAGTAGGAGAACTCGTCAGCTTACAGGTTCACCAGGTGAGCGAGCAGACGGGGATCGGTCCTCTTTCCCCAAAAGAGTACTCCCTCGCACAGGCCAGAAAAATCGATAGTGAACGCTCTGAGAAAAAGCCCCTTCAAGCTCTTCCCTTTGGCATCGATGTTGAAAAGCTATCGTTCCGCGGTGTTTTTAATGACCTCGTGGAGATCTACGACGCCTCTCAGAATCGCAGCCTTGAACTGCGAGAACTCCTCACCACCCTCAATCAGAAGAAGACCCTGCTCACATCTGTCCCGACAATCATGCCAGTCCAAGGCTGGATTGCTAGTCGATATGGCTCCAGACTATCCCCCTTTACGGGAGAAAACTCCCTCCACAGAGGCCTCGATATAGCAGCCCCCACAGGAACGCCCATCTATGCCCCTGCCGATGGAGTTGTCATTTTTTCTGGTAAAAAAGAAGGTTTCGGTAACTTTATCACCATCGCTCACTATGGAAGTGGCGTCATCACTCGCTACGGACACAATACCCATAACTTTGTCCAAACCGGTCAAAAAGTATCGCGAGGAGATCAAATCGCCTCCGTAGGATCGACTGGAAATACAACAGGCCCGCACCTTCACTACGAAGCCTGGGTCAACGGCCATCCTGTAAATCCCCAGAAATTTATCCTTGATTCAGATCTGGAACTCTTCTAAAGTCCTGAATTCCACCATATAAAAAGACGCTAAAAATGAGCTTTCTCACAAAATTATTCGGGACAAAAAACGACAAGATCATTCAGAGTCTAAGACCGCTCCTGGCGAAGACAAACGATCTCGAGGAACGATTTAAAAGACTGAATGATGATGAACTTAAATCTCAAAGCCTTGATTTTCGCCAGCAGATTAGCAACGGTCGGACCCTGATCGACTTGTTGCCTGAGGCTTATGCCGTCTGTAGAGAAGCGGCACGCAGGGTCTTGAATCAGAGGCATTTTGATGTCCAGATCCTCGGCGGTATTGTTCTCCATCAGGGTAAAATTTCTGAAATGAAAACAGGAGAGGGGAAAACCCTGACGGCAACTCTTCCTGTCTATCTTCATGCTCTAGCCGCTCAGGGAGCTCATGTCGTCACCGTCAACGACTACCTCGCTAGACGTGATGCGGAGTGGATGGGGGCCGTCTACAATTTTCTTGGCATGAGTGTTGGGACTATACTCCACGGCTTAAATGACAGACAGCGCCAGGAAGCCTACGCCTGTGATATCACCTACGGAACCAACAACGAATTTGGCTTTGACTTCCTCCGGGATAACATGAAAACAGACGCCGCAAGACTTGTTCAACGCGGACATTCTTTTGCCATTGTCGATGAGGTTGACTCCATTCTTATCGACGAGGCTCGAACCCCTCTGATCATTTCAGGGGCTGCCGACTCCAATATTGAGATCTATAAAATAGTCAATACGGCCATCCCTGGTCTGCAAAAAGACGGGGATTATACCGTGGATGAAAAAAGTAGGACTGTCTCTTTTACAGAAGACGGCATCAGCAAAATGGAGAAGAGGCTCAGGATCAATAACCTCTACGAACCACAGCACATCGACTGGCTTCACCACAGCCAACAAGCTCTCAAAGCCCATGTTCTCTTTAAAAAAGACGTCGACTATGTCGTCAGGCAAGGGGAAGTGCTCATCGTTGACGAGTTCACCGGTCGCCTTATGCCTGGAAGACGATATAGCGATGGCCTTCACGGCGCTTTGGAAGCCAAAGAACGAGTACAGGTCCAGCAGGAAACTCAGACTTTAGCGACCATCACTTTTCAAAATTATTTCCGTCTCTACAGTGTCCTTTCAGGGATGACAGGAACTGCAGACACCGAGGCTGTCGAATTCAAAAAAATTTACAATCTCGATGTCGTCGTGATCCCTACGCATAGAAAAGCTGTCCGTATCGATGACGAAGACGTGATCTTTAGAACGGCCACTGAAAAATTCCAAGCCATTGCAGAAGATATCTCTGTGGCACAAGAAAAGGGACAACCTGTCCTCGTCGGAACCGTTTCTGTTGAAAAAAGTGAACTTCTCTCGAGTTTACTCAAGAAAAGAAACGTACCCCATGATGTCCTCAACGCTAAAAATCATGCTCGCGAAGCGAGCATCATTGCAGACGCTGGGAAAAAGGGGCGCGTAACTATTGCCACCAACATGGCAGGTCGTGGAACAGACATCGTCCTCGGTGAGGGAGTGAATGAACTTGGCGGACTCTATGTGATCGGGACGGAAAGACACGAATCTCGCAGGATTGATAATCAGCTGAGGGGACGTTCAGGTCGTCAGGGTGACGGGGGACGCTCTAAATTCTTCTTGTCGCTTGAAGATGACCTCATGCGCATTTTCGCATCCGATAAGCTCTCCTCCATTATGGCTCGACTCGGGATGAAAGAGGGCGAGGCCATCGTTTCCCCCATGGTGACCAGAGCTATAGAAAAAGCCCAACGACGCGTCGAAGAGCAAAATTTCTCCAGTCGGAAAAATTTGCTTGAATATGACGATGTGATGAACCAACAAAGACAGGTCATCTATCAGAAAAGACACCTGGCTCTCACAGGACAAGGGGACTTAACCTTCTTCGAATCCTGCATCAGAGCCATGACTCAGAACCTGATTGAAAAATTCTCACCAGAAAGCATGAATACCGAGAGTTGGTCGCGAGAAGCCATCGAGAAAGAGCTCGGACAAGAGTTTCAAGTCCCCGTTTCTCTGGCTGGTATAAACTGGACAGAAACATCTATAGCGTCCGTTGTAGATTTCGCGGCAGAACAGCTTCATAAATTCTACACAGAAAAATCGAAGCATTTTGAGCGAGAGGCCATCAAACGACTTGAAAATATCATTTTCTTGCAAATTATTGACCACTCATGGAAAGAACACCTTCTTTCCATGGACGCTCTGAAAGACTCTGTGAGTCTGCGTGGCTATGGACAAAGAGACCCTCTGCAGGAATATAAGCGCGAAGGCTTCCTCCTCTTTGAAAGTTTGATGGGAAGAATCGAAAACGAAACTGTTCTCACTCTACTCCGCATGCCATTCCCAACATTTGTTGCAGCTGAGCAACAAGCCCTGGCACTTGAGGCTAGCGATGAAGAACTCCACCCAGAACAGCTAACCCTCAACAGAGGTGAATCAGAAAGTGCTCAGACCCTCTCTGAAAAAAGAGGAGCTCAAGAAGAAAAACTCATATACCGCGGAAGCCCATCGACAACTAGTCCAGCCCCAGATGCTCCCCAGCCCTACAGAAGGGATGCTGAAAAGGTTGGACGAAACGACCTCTGTCCATGTGGATCTCAGAAGAAGTATAAAAAATGCCACGGCATCGGTGCCCAAGTTTAGTCTTTCTTAGTTCCTTAGGGGAACCAGCTACGCAGTCCCCTATAAAACCCCTCCTTGCTAGAGTCGGGCAACCAGCTGCGCAGTTTCCCCTAAAATCCCTCCTTGCCAGAATCAAGAAATTTGAAGAAGGAGCTGTCTGTCGACAAGATGTACTCTGTCTGCTTAGACAAAGCCCCTTTATAGGCTTCGAGGGTCTTCACGAACTCAAAATACTTAGGATCCTCCTTCAACGTCTTGGCATAGATATCTATAGCCTGAGCTTCTGCCTCCCCCTTAAGAATCTGGCTTTTCCTGTAAGCTTCTGATTCGATTTTTTTCAACATCAAATCCATTTGCCCCAATATCTTTGCTTCTTCACCCTTCCCAATGGAGCGAATTTTCGTAGCAATTTTCATCCTCTCAGAAATCATCCGGCTATACACTTTTTGCTCAACCAGTTCCTTATAGGCAATACTTCGAATTTGGACGTCGATGAGCTCAATTCCAAAAGATTTTAGCTCGGCGCCAGCCTTCTCCGTGATAAGACTACTAATCTTCTCTCTACCCACCTGCACACCTTGCACACTTGAACTCACCTCATCCAGGCTCATATCGGCAGCATCAATGGCGAGCAACTTCTCTGCCTCTTCCTTATTCTTTTGAATGTCCTCCATGATTTGATTGGAATTTCTTACGGCTTCTATGAGGTTAAAACCTGAGATAGTGTCCTTTGTGATCCCATCAATAATGGGCGCCATCCTGAGCAGAGCCTGGGGAACATCCTTCACAGCTTTATAGAAAGCAGCTGGATCGGCAATACGCCACCTGGCAACGATATCAACCCAAATGAATTTTCTATCTTTCGTCGGAATTTCCCCTCGATCTCCATCCCACTGCAGTATCCTCTTATCGAAAACTTTAACGTCCTGAAGCCAAGGTATTTTAAAATGGATCCCAGCCTTTGTGATGGGGGGGCCTTTTATTTTACCAAGCTCGAGAATCAAGGCCTGCTCTGAATCAAGAAGTGTAAAAGAGCTAAAAGCCATCACAACAGGTACTAGTAACAAGGCAAGAGCAAGTAAAAATCTCATCATTAACCCCCTCCTTGCGGCAGATTATTGGAAAAGATAGGCAGCACCCCTTTGATCTTTTCATCGACTAAAGTCACCTTCTTAGCATTTTTAAAGAGCTCTTCCATTGTTTCTAGATAAAGCCTTTTTTTGGTAAGAACAGGAGAATCCTTATAGGCCGTATAAACTCGGGCAAATTTTTCACTATCCCCCTTCGCCCGATTAACGAGCTCGATGGCATAGGCCTCCGCCTCAGAAACAAGCTTTGCAGCCTTCCCCTCAGCCTCAGGAATCACCTTGTTATAGACTTCCTGAGCTTGATTGATCCACTGCTCCATTTCTTGCTTAGCAATATTTATTTCGTTGAAAGCAGGTTTCACAATTTCAGGTGGGGTGACATTTTGTAAACTGATCTTGGTAATCTCCACACCGATACGATAATGATCAAGTGTCGCCTGCGTCAGCTTCCGAGCTTTTTCTGCAATCACCACACGATCTGTGGTCAAGACGTCACTCACAAGTTTGTCCCCAACGACTCTCCTCATCACAGAGATAGAGACATCTCGAATACTTTTCTCAACTTGAGCGACTCGAAATAAATAGTCCTGGGGCTCACTGATTCTAAATTGCAAAATCCATTCCACAAGAGCAACGTTCAAATCCCCCGTCAGCATGAGGCTCTCCTGTCGTGCCGTCTCCGGATCGATGGATTCACCTCCTTTTCTAAAACCAAACTGAAGTTCATGAACTCGCGTCACAGGGACTTGAAAAACTCTATCTACCCCAAAAGGGATCTTAAAATGGGGACCCTCATCTGAAATGTGACTAAATGCACCAAAACGTGTGACAACCCCTTTATGGGCCGTATCGACCTGATAAAAAGAAAAGAAAAGTAAAGCAGCCACAGCGACAGCTACCATAGAAAATTTCAAAAAACCTTTAACTTTGACAAAACTTAGCAAGGGCTCACCTCTTTTTTAGTTGTTTTTCCTTTTCAGGGGAACCAGCCGCCCCTCCTTGCTTTTCCTTAGAAGGTTCCAAGCCTTTATATCAAGACTACTGACAAGCTTGGCCTCCAAGTCGTCGGGAGCAAGCCACACCGGACTAAGAACAGTCCATAGCTGGGCAGAACTCAGGCTTACACTCACCAGTAAATCATGGTGCGTTATACTATGTTTAAAAGCACCAATTCTCTTAAACTCCTGACAGAACAGCTCAGGTCTCCCATCCATCTGATAAAGGCGCTGATCTGAGCTATCTTCTAAACTCACACAGTCAGGATCAATAGCGGTTAAAAATCCTGTCACACCTTTTAAAAATTTTGCAGATGAAGGCCTCTCCACGAGGCCATACCGAGAGCCATCCTGCATGATCACAAGGTGAAGAAAAAGCGTCTGACGAGGCTTCATCGTTTTCGAACTGGGGGCCAAATGAATACTTTTTCTCTCTTTTGCGAGACAGAAAGAAGAAAGAGGACAGTGATCACAGCTCGGACTTTTGACTCGGCAGACCGTCTGTCCTATTTCCATCATGGCCTGATTATAATCACCTGGACATTTTCTACAGATAAGCCCTCGACTCATCTCTTTAAAAATGGCCTTTGTTTTCGGAAGAATCGGCTCTCTGATATCAAACAGCCGACTAAGAACCCTCTCGACATTGCCATCGATACTAGGCTCAGGAAGATTAAGTACGATACTGCTCACAGCGGAAGCTGTATAGTCTCCTACCCCTGGAAGCTTCTTCCACTCGTCATAAGTTTGCGGCCAGATAATCCTCTTATTTTTCTCTTTCAAACTCAATTGCTCTGCAGCTCTTTTTAAAAAAGAAAAACGTCGATAATAGCCAAGGCCTTGGACGACCTGTTTCACAGCCAGTTCTTCAGCCTGAGCTAGCGAAGTAGGGTCAGGAAAAGTAGATAAAAAACGAAGAAACGCAGGCGTAGCTGCGGAGAGAGTCGTTTGTTGAAGTAAAATTTCACTGACCCAAACAGGATAGGGATCACGATCCTGATTCCACATTAAACGCCAGGGATGCGGCTTCTTATTCTTTTCATACCAAGATAGAAGTTTCTTCCGGAACAAATTTTCATGAAAATGCACAGATCTTCTTTTCTCGTCATTCCGCTTTGGTTTTACGTGTTTTACGAGGAGAAGAGGCCCTGCTCTGAGCAGAAGCCCTTACGGACTCGCCCTTCTGGGCTGCACGTTCAGGAGCCGCTTTGCTCGCTTTTTTTACTACCTTTGGAGCTTTACTCTGACTGCTGGTACTTTTCTTTACGGCTCCAGAAAATCGAACCGAGCTACCCTCCAATTTCTTACGGGCTTGAACAGCTCGTTTTTTGATTTCAGTTTCTATCTTAACAAGATTAATACCGGCTTTTTCAGCATTTTTATGCAGCTCTTCTACGAAACGATGATAGGACGGCTCAATTTTTTCGAGTTTCGTCTGCAGTATTTTTCCAAGTTCTTTTCGCGCAGAGTCAATATTGTCTCTAAAATCGATCTGCTTCATCTTCTTGTTCACTTTATTAAAGAGATCCGCCCCTTCTTTTTGAAGAACATTTTGAAATTTATCTAAATCTTTTTGTAAACGAGTCAGCAGATTTTTCATTTCATCACCTCATTGAATGGAAATCTTAATATATTACACGAAAAAATCTAAGCAAAGGCTTTTTAAGAACCTCTCACAAGTCGTATAGCAAGACATTGAGGAGCGAACAGCGCAGCGATGAAATAAGCAGCTAGACGACTTGTGGGAGGGTTCTCTAGGTGCAAAAGGCAGGAGGTACGGCTTCTGAAGAAGCCGTACCCTAACCATGCTTGTGATGTATGTGCTATCTGAGTCGTAAGTTACTGGTGAGAGTGGCCCAAACATATTCAGCTTTGCCACATCTGAGGGAGCTTCAAGGAGCAAGAGCTTGTTTGAATTGAACGACTCAAACTTTCTTGCCATACATCACATGGGGGTTGCTCCTTGGGTTTACGACACATCATCATCTATGTCGTAATGCTATTCTAGGGAACTTAGGTAGCTACTTTCAAATATTTTCGAGCCTATAAAGAAACCGTCCAGAATCAGATCTTATCTGAAGAGATTTTATCCTTCCCAAGAATGGAACCGGCTCTGAAAGAAATAAAAAATTTTAAAATCAGTAGGTTATTTTACAAAGAGAAAAATTTAGACAAGGAGATAGGGCTCGTCCACACATAAAATCAGATCAGAGAGGGAAAATCTCGAGAATACCGCTCCCTCATCAAACCGTAGCCCGCATGAACAATATCCTCCACCTGAGGTTTAGAGAAAAAGTCTCCATCTGAACCATACGCAGATCGATGATCTTTTGCAGACAAAGTTACCGGAGGTGCATCAAGTAGGTCATAGGCACCCTGCTCAACCAGAACTTTCTGCAGCATATAAGCAGATGCGCCACCACTATAGTCTTCATCCAAGAAGATCACTGCATGAGTTTTTTCAAGAGACAATCGAATGGCATGATCTCTGTCAAAGGGCAGGAGAGTTTGAACATCTATCAACTCTATTGAAATCCCCATCCCTTCTAGCTCTTTTGCCGCCTCTTCAGCGATACGAACACAGGACCCGTAAGTAACAATCGTAAGATCTTTCCCGTGTAAAAGAATCTCACAAACGCCCAAGGGAACAGAATACTCACCCAGATTAGAAGGAAGCACTTCCTTGAGCCTGTACCCATTTAAAACCTCTATCACCAAAGCAGGGTCATCCCCTTCGAGCAAAGTCTGATACATCCCAACGGCCTGGGTCGCATTCCTAGGTACACAGAGATGCAATCCCCGCACAGAACCTAGCAACATCCCCATGGGAGACCCTGTATGCCAAATCCCCTCCAACCTATGCCCCTTTGTCCTTATGATAACGGGAGCAAGCTGCCCACCAACCGTACGGTAAGACAAGGTTGCGACATCATCAGAAAGTCCTTGTAAGGCATAGAGAACGTAATCCAGATACTGAATATCAACGATAGGTCTCAGTCCACGCATAGCCGCTCCAAAGCCCTGCCCTAAAATAGTAGCCTCTCGTATCCCCGTATCCGTAACTTTCCACTCCCCATACAATTCCTGTAAGCCTTCAAACTCAAGATTCACTCCCCCTAAACGTCCGACATCCTCACCGAGAATAAAGATCCTGGGATCCTCAGCCAACTTCTTCTCAAAAAACTTTTGAATAATTTGCCGACCATCAAGAGAGACCTTCGTATCGAATCTTGCTGGTTTTGACACGGCTCGAAGAGGGGACTTAAATTCAGAATAAAGATGGGTGTTATACCGACGACTATTTTCACGTCGATAAGAAAAAAGATGTTGAAGAAGAGCTCGTTTCTCATCCATAGGGAGATTTCTAGCTAAAAAGACAGCCTGTTCCAGAGCCGATTGCACCTGCCTTCGAAAAAAAGACCCTGTAGATCGAAGTTGAGAACTCACTTTTTCGAGCGCAGGAAGCTTCTGAACGAGATTCTCAATATAAACGAGAGCGGCTTTTTTTTCCTCGTCAATGGGACACTGGTAATCATGCCAAGCCTCTTTCCTTGCCGATTCCACCTCCCTCTCAAGCTCTTTTTCTATGGTATCTAGTTCATCTAGAGATACGACGCCCTTCTCTAAAATCCATTCCCTAAATTTCTTCAAACCATCTATCGACTCTTCATATTGCAAGCGTTCCTTTGATTTATAACGTTCATGACTCCCACTCGTGGAGTGCCCTTGCGGCTGAGTGAGATCCAGCACATGAATGAGGCAGGGTTTATGAGTCCTCCGGCACTTTTGAGCAGCAGTTTGGTACGTCAGCATCAGCTGAAGGTAGTCATACCCACAAACTGTGTAGAGATCGAAACCTTCCTGTTCCCGCTCACTCTGAAACCCCCTCACAGCCTCTGAAATGGATCCTTTTGCAGTCTGATATCGATTGGGAACAGAGATTCCATACCCATCATCCCATACGGAAATAAGCATGGGGACCTGCAGCACAGCCGCGGCGTTGACACTTTCCCAGAAAAGTCCCTCGCTGGTAGAAGCATTCCCAATGGTTCCGAAAGCAAGCTCATTGCCTCGCACAGAGAAGCTCTCCCCGGACGAGGTCCATGTTCGATAAAGTTTTGAAGCATAGGCTAGCCCAAGAAGTCTAGGCATCTGAGCAGCGGTTGGCGAAATGTCTGCGGAAGAGTTTTTAAGCTCCGTTTGATTCAACCATCTTCCCTGCCTATCAACATAGCGGGTCGAAAAATGAGCATTCATTTGCCTCCCCCCCGAAGACGGCTCTCGGTCGAGATCAGGATCGGCATAAAGTTGAGCGAAAAGCTCAGAGACGCTCGTCATCCCTGCAGCTAACATGAAGGTCTGATCCCTGTAGTAGCCTGCTCTCCAATCCCCTTTGTTAAAGAAACGCGCCATAGCCAATTGAGGGAGCTCTTTCCCATCTCCAAAAATTCCAAACTTGGCCCGCCCATTGAGGACTTCTTTACGACCTAGGAGGCTAGCCTGTCGGCTCGTATAGGCTATTTTATAATCATGGAGGACTGTTTCGTTATCCCAAGGAAAAGCAGGCAGAGCTGATGTAGACTTCATGAAGAGCTCCTTCAAGGTTTACTGCACTAGCTCCACTATAAAATAGGTCTATATGGAAAAGAATGATGATAATCGAGGGCGACTTAAATACCCGAAGTTTGATCGGCCCATCTTAAAGATGGATGGAGCCAATTATGAGATCATTGATCTCTCCATATCGGGTGTTAAATTCAAGGGCAACGTCAACCTAAAACTCAAGCCTTCGGACGAATACTTTGTCGAAATCATCACCATGAGCGATCAGCCCATCCAAACAAAAGCACGATATGTCCGACGAGTGGGAGACCTCTTCGCCCTAACCTTTACCAAACACCTACCTGAGAAACTTATTAAAAAAGAAGAAGAACGTATCAAAAAGAAATTCGGAGATGCCACTCTTGACTAAGTCTCACAAAGGATAGGGGGGAGATTCTAAAGAGGGGGGAACACCCTCTTTAGAGAAAAGATCCATAGCATCTAGAACACCTTGTGTTTCATCTTCCAAAACAAAGTGCCCCGCATCATCGAAGACCTTCACCTTCGCCTCAGGATAGATCTCTTTCCACCTATTTAAAAAACGAGAGTGAAAACAAAAATCCCTTGCCCCCCAGCATATGAGCTTAGGACAGAGTAAAGTTGGAAGTTTTGCTTCAATCGAAGCTAATGTTCTAAAACTCGGATGATCTGGACGAGTAGGGATGTCTTGCACAAAGCGAGCGACCCCAAGTCTTTGCTTGTAATTAGAGTAGGGAAAAAGAAGCGACCTTCTGACGGCAGAGTGTAGCCCCTTCCTAGAACCCATAAAACCTGCTGGCCAAGCAAAGGCATTCAGTCGACGCATGAGAAATTCCCCCAACAGAGGGGTTCTCAAGAAGCGAATACGCAGGGGGATGTCATCACTGTTAAAGGCGGCGGAATTGAGTATAACAAGTCTTTTTAAAAGATGGGGATGTCGAACAGCCCACCCAAGGCCTATGGCAGCCCCCCAGTCATGAACAAGAAGGGTTATATTTTTCAATCCTAGAAATCTTATGAAATAGGAAAGATTATCAATGTGATCATGGAGTCGATAAGAAAAATAATGAGGTCGACTGGAAAGCCCACTCCCTAAATGATCTAGGGCGACCACTCTACAGGTGGGGGAAAAACGTTGTATCACCTGCCGATAATAAAAAGACCAGGTCGGATTGCCATGTATACAAAGGATAGTCTCTTGCGCAGCTTTATCTATAAGACCGACTGATGGAGACTCGTCCAAGTAATGAAGTCGAGCCACTTCCGTTCGAATAAATGAGCGAGGAAGGGTGACGTATTTGGATTGAAAAGGAAAGAGAGAAGATGGTATGGACTGAGACAATTCGGCCCCCAAAGAAAGTTCTCAAAAACATGTCATCCCTGTCTAAGCATTCCGATTTCGTCATTGCGAGGAGTCATAGGCAACAATCTTGCCCTAACACGGAGATTGCTTCGCTTCGCTCGCAATGACGAGGTTCTACCAAGAAGATTGCTTCGCTTCGCTCGCAATGACGAGGTTCTGCGATGAATACTTAGACAGGTCGGCTCCTCGGCCTAGCAGCTCATACGCTTTTGAGCGACTCACCCACAGATAAGTCACCAACGTATTCCTATCATCAACCCAACCAAACCGGACCCAATTCCGAGCATCGCAACATTTTGACCAGCCTGTATCTTGCCCTTTTCCATAGCCATCGCCAAAGATAAAGGCGCTGCAGCACTCCCCGTATTACCGAGAAGAGGAACCTCACAAGTCCCTTTATGCTTTTCAAGTGCCAAACGCTCAAACAAGAGCTGGTGATGACGTTCACTAACCTGGTGAGTAAAGAGATGATTGGGAGTCTGTCTAGACCATCCCATCAACGCTAAAAACTGATCCAAATTTCGCGCGGAAAGATTGAGACCAGCCTTCATGAGGGCTGCCGTGTCTGTTCTCATCGATGGCGCTGCTGGCCCACCTTCCCCACAACAGAGATGGTTGTGCTCACTCTCCACAAGATGCATCCCCCCGAGTAGAGCCGGGCCTTTTTCTGCTTCTGAACTTCTGGTAAGAACACAAGCCACAGCAGCAGAACCAAGCGTAAAGCTGGCAAGTGCGCTTCTGAAGTACTCTTCTGTGGGGTCCTCGTTCAACCTGCGCATCGTCTCTGCATAGAGAGGTGCCGCATTCTCTCCTGTCACAATCAAAGCAGAGCGGATAAGCCCAAGTTCAATCTGACTAGCAGCCACCATCAAACCACTCATAAACCCAAGACAGGCGTTGCCCAGATCAAACGCCACACAGTGATCAGAAAGATTCAAGAGCTTATGAACAATACAGGCTGTCGCAGGTTCAATGAAGTCCTTACAAACTCCAGTAAAAATAAGAAGGTCAATTTCTTCCGAACGCATTCCCACTTTATCGAGAGCTAAACGCCCAGCTTGGGCTGCAAATTGGGAGGGCCTGTCATGCACAGACCAGACTCGTCTTTCCTGGACACCCGTCATCTGGGCCAATGAACCCTTGGATCGCCCCAATGCCTTGTATGTCGATGAGAGTTTTTCTTCGATCTCAATCGATGTAAGGACTTCCGTAGGCAGTACATAGCCCATGGATTTGAGATGTACATTTTTAAAAAGCATGCTTTAATCCAAAAATGACAAATTCTAGCGAAATGAAGGGTGAATATGACTGCTTCCCTACACACTGTTAAGCGTCTAGAAGACTATTCTCCACCATTCTATACAGTAAAACACGTGGATCTAGTCATTGATATCTACGAAGGGTACACAGATGTGGTAAGTACCCTGCACATCCTACCTTACGCATCACTAACACCACTTTTATTATCAGAGACCACCGGATCAAAGACCACCGGATCAAAAATCCTTGAAACAGGACCAAAAGCTGAGCTCCAGGGCCCTTCAAGTAGAGAATCCCCGGAACTTTTATTGAATGGAGTACGGCTTCAACTCCTTTCCTTAGCTATAGACGGAAAACCACTAGATAGCAATGCCTACACCTGCTCAGATGATAGGCTGACCCTTAAACATCCCCCGATGACGCCCTTTTCTCTATCCGTTAAAAATCGGATCCAGCCACAGCTGAATACAGAACTAGAAGGTCTCTACTCTTCACGGAAGGGCTTCTTCACCCAATGTGAACCAGAAGGGTTCCGGCGTATCACTTATTTTTTAGACCGCCCCGATGTCATGGCCACCTATACGACCAAAATCCAAGCTGATAAGAAGACCTGCCCGATTCTCCTGTCCAATGGCAATCTCCTGGGCAAAGGGGACCTTCCCGCCGGCAGACATTGGGTGCACTGGGATGATCCTTTTCCCAAACCATCCTACCTTTTTGCTCTGGTGGCTGCAGACCTATTCTGCCTCTCTGATGTCTACACCACCGTTTCTGGCAAAGCCATCACGCTAGAAATATACGCAGAGAAAGACGACCTCAAAAAATGCCACTTCGCGATGACGAGTCTCAAAAACGCAATGAACTGGGACGAACGAGCCTACGGCAGAGAATGCGATCTTCTCAATTACAAGGTTGTCGCCGTACGTGATTTCAACATGGGAGCTATGGAAAACAAGGGGCTTAATATTTTTAACACCGCCCTGATCTTAGCGAGCCAGGAGACCGCTACCGATGAAGCCTTCCAATCGGTTGAGTCTGTGATCGGTCATGAGTACTTCCACAACTGGACGGGCAATAGGATTACATGTCGGGACTGGTTCCAACTCTGCTTAAAGGAAGGCCTCACTGTATTTCGAGAACAGGAGTTCATCCAAGACCTATACAAAACCTCCTTCTTCCGCATCAAAGAAATCGACTTTTTAAGACAAAATCAATTCCTGGAAGACGAGGGAGTATTAGCTCACCCACCGAGACCTGACCACTATGTAGAGATCAACAACTTCTACACACACACGATTTATTACAAGGGAGCAGAGCTCATCCATATGCTAAAAACCCTGCTTGGACCTACGAAGTTTAAGCAGGGTATGGACCTCTACTTCACAAGATATGATGGACAGGCGATTACTCAAGAGGACTTCATGAGCGTCATGGCAGAAGTGTCTGGTAAGAATCTCGACCAGTTCTTTCTCTGGTACACTCAGATAGGAAACCCTCACGTCCAAGTCCAGGAAGACTATTCGCCACAAGATCAATCCTATAAAGTCACCTTCTCCCAAAGCACCAAAGCCTTCGGCAATACTAAAAAGCCAAGTCCTCCCCGACATATCCCCATCCGTGTGGGGTTCTTGAATAAGCAAGGTGACGCTCTCTCCCCGAAAAGAGTGGGTGGACCCAACCCCAATGAAAAAAAGCAAGAAGAACACATGCTTGAACTGACAGAACATAAGCAGACGTTCACTTTTTCAGACCTAGAAGAGAAGCCTGTTATCTCTTTATTCCGCGGATTCTCTGCTCCTGTGACCGTTCACTTTGAACAGAGTATAGAAGACTTGAGAACGCTCATGGAGAAAGACAGTGACCCTTTCAATCGCTGGGAGTCAGGGCAAAAGATCTTTAAAACGACTCTACTCGCTCTTTCCCAAAAAACGGAAAAAGATGAGACCCTCGTCATCCCCAAATCCGTTCTATCAGCTTTTCATTCCTGCCTTAAACGAAATGAATCTGACAAAAACCTGCATGCCATCAGTCTATCCCTCCCCAGCATAGACTCGCTTGTTCAGGGCTTGAGTGAGATCAACGTCGACTCTCTTTACAAAGCTCGACTTCACCTCACGAGGCAACTCGCCTCCACAAATCAGGAGAAACTCCTTGAGATTTACCGAACTGAGCAGAAAACATCTGAATCTCAAGCAAACCCAGCTCATGCTGCTGGCAGTCGGCGATTAAAAAATCTATGCTTGCACTACCTCGCCTCCAACGAATCTGAAGAAGGATTTAAACTCTTAGAAAAGCAGTACCATAACTCTTCTAATATGACGGACACCCTAGCGGCTCTGCGAGAAATTTGTCACGGTCAACATCCTAAAAAAAGAGAACTCCTTCAAGACTTCTATCAACATTGGCAGCACGATGACCTTGTGATCGATGCATGGTTCTCCACCCAGGCTCTCTCCCCCCTTGACAGTGTTCACGACGAAATGCTAACCCTGACTCAGCATCCGGCCTTTCGCGTCCAAGATCCGAATCGTCTACGTGCTTTAGTCTCGAGTTTTTGTAAAAATAACTGGTTACAGTTCCATGCTGCTTCGGGACGAGGATATAGATTCTGTCGAGAATTTGTTTCTCGAGTCAACAAAATCAACCCTCAAATGGCTGCATCCATAGCAAAATCTTTCAGCCAGTGGAAAAAACTCGACAAGAATAGGCAAGACCTTATCCACAAGCTCTTAGATGATATCGCAGGCGAGCCTAACCTCTCCCCCGACGTCTATGAGGTCGTGAATAAAATACGGACTCGATAAGATCTAGTCTAGGGAAGACATCTGCTCTTTCCTCGTCATTGCGAGCGCAGCGAAGCAATCCCCGGCTAAAGGCAAGATCGCTTCGTCGCCTACGGCTCCTCGCAATGACGAAATCGGAATACTTCGACAGGTTGGAGCAGCTCGGACCTACTCGATGAGTAGATTTCAGTAGGTCAGTTCTAGCGGTCTCGAATGAAAACGGAACAGAGTAAGTAAGAAATTTCCACTAACCAAAATGACCTTGAAGATTAGGCCTCCAACAAGAAAAATTTTATGAGTATCCCAGTCAGAAAAAAAAGAAGAGAGCAGTGGGGCTCACAACTCGGGTTTGTACTGTCAGCTTCCGGTGCAGCTGTAGGTTTAGGTAACATCCAGCGCTTTCCTTATTTAACAGCAAGCTGGGGTGGAGCTGCCTTTGTTCTCGCTTATCTCCTCTGTGTCGTCTTGATAGTCCTTCCCATGATGTGGGCTGAGATCGCCCTCGGTCGACAGGGTCAGACCCATCCCGTGGCAGCCTTCTCGAAGATAAGAGCGACAAGATTTTGGAAATATGTCGGTGGCTTCAGCGTGTGGACTGCTTTTCTCATCCTCTGCTACTACATCGTCCTCGCTGGCTGGACTCTCGCTTTCAGCGTCTTTGCTCTGACAGCATCTTACCGTCCACTTGGAGAGCTAACCCAAACGCCCTGGGCAGTCATCTTGTCGACAGCCTGTTTCCAATTAGCCAATGTTTTCATCGTCAGAAAAGGCCTGCAAAAGGGCATCGAACGATACAATAAAATCCTTCTCCCACTTCTGTTCATCCTTCTCTGCTCCTTGGCTATCTACTCTCTTACTCTGCCAAAAATACCAAAACTTATCTTACTCTTTACTCAAAACTTTCAGAAAACATTGTAAGATTTAGTAGTTCTTTACTCATTACTCATTCGTACTTATGAAATTTCCTATAC
>JAGNWK010000024.1 GCA_017985985.1 Oligoflexales bacterium | reverse complement strand
TGTCAATATAGAGGGAGTCACTGGGCTCCAAGTGCCTTGTAAAAATTCAAAGGCTTTATCTGAGTCCATTCGAATTTTGATGAAAGATCCGGATCTCCGCCATCAAATGGGGAGAAATGGTTATCATCGAATGCATCAAATCTATAATGTAGAAAATATGCATCTTGATTATTATAAAATTTATCAAGAAGTTTGTGGATACGCTTGAGTATTGGTTTGAACGCTTTCGTTTTACGGCTTTATAGACTATAAAATCGATAGTTGTTGCCTTCCGGCTTCTTTTTGGGCGGCAGGCTAAGGCTTGGTTTTGTTTTTTTATGAATGTAGTTTAATTACTGATGTTACGCAGAGATCCCCCGACCGCCTTCGTTTCACTTCGGCGTGGGGATGACGAACTTTCAATCATGGTCATCCCCACGCCAAAGGCTGAGGAACGAGGTCGTTAGGCGGTCAGGGGATCTCTGCGTAACATAAGTTGGTTATATTTTAAGCAGAAACATTGGTTTATTAGGGGACAGTTGAATGGGAAAAAAAGCTCTTATCACAGGGATTTCGGGGCAAGACGGATCATATCTCGCTGAACTTTTGCTTGCTAAGGGTTATGAAGTTTATGGTGTTGTTCGGCGATTGAGTACCCCGAACTACTCAAGAATAGAGCACATCAAAGATAAGCTTACATTGATTGATGCTGATTTAAGTGATCAAATTTCACTTATACGTGCCTTAGAACTCTCTTCCCCCGACGAAGTTTATAACCTTGCCGCACAATCTTTTGTGGCGACGAGTTGGAATCAAGCAACTCTTACTGGTGATCTTACTGGTTTAGGCGTAACGCGCATTCTTGATGCAGTCCGAACGGTTAATCCCAAAATAAGGTTCTATCAGGCTAGTAGTTCAGAAATGTACGGTCAGGTGGTTGAAACGCCGCAGAAGGAGTTGACTCGTTTTTATCCAAGAAGCCCTTATGCCGTTGCTAAAGTTTATGGTCACTACATAACGATCAACTACAGAGAGAGTTATGGAATGTATGCTGTTTCAGGCATACTTTTTAATCATGAATCGCCACGAAGGGGCATAGAATTTGTTACAAAGAAAATAAGCGCAGGGGTTGCTCAGATCAAAGCTGGGAAGGAAAAGTATCTGTATTTAGGCAACTTAGAAGCGAGACGAGACTGGGGCTATGCCAAAGATTACGTTGAAGCTATGTGGCTGATGCTCCAGCAGGAGAAGCCAGAGGATTATGTTATCGCTACGGATACAAGCTATTCCGTTAAAGACTTCTGTGAGTTGGCTTTTGCACGAGCAGGTTTAAACTGGGCTGACTATACGAAAATTGACCCTCGGTTCCAGCGATTGGCAGAGGTAGAGGAGCTTAGGGGAGATTTTACTAAGGCTAAAGAAAAATTGGGTTGGTCTCCAAAAACTTCATTTAAAGAACTTGTTCATCTTATGGTGGACGCAGACCTGCATTCTGTTGGTTTGTTGAAATGAGAGTTTTAGTTGTAGGGGCTAGTGGGTTCGTTGGACCTTATTTAGTTCGGGAATTGCTGCGACACGATCATCATTTGCTCTTGCTCTCTCCAAATGGACAGGCACTGAGTGTTGATCAGCAGCTTATCCCTACTCTCCCCTGCCTTCTCTCGGATGAAAAAACTCTGCGTTCCCTCATTAGGGAATACCAACCCGAGGCAGTTGTGCATTTGGCGGGGATTTCTCAGGTGGCCTTTGCAGAGAAGGAGCCTATACAAAGCCTTGAGATTAATTTCCTGGGAACCAAAACGCTATGTTCTGCGTTGGAATTAGAGCTTAAGCAAAGGTGTCGTCTCCTCTACGTGAGCTCATCTTACATTTATGGTTCCTATTATTCTGAAAGTGGAGAAGTAAAGATAGATGAAACAAGCCCTGCTCATCCGGATACAAT
Organism: Oligoflexales bacterium; assembly: GCA_017985985.1. Lineage (GTDB taxonomy): Bacteria > Bdellovibrionota_B > Oligoflexia > Oligoflexales > Bog-1112 > JAGNWK01. The sequence continues at coordinate 32,068 of JAGNWK010000024.1, read as the reverse complement.
CTATGGATTTAGCAAGTACGCTGGTGAATTTGTCGTTCAATCCGCAGACCCTCAAAAAATCGATGCTTATATTGTTCGAGCTTTCAATCACATAGGCCCAAAACAGGCCTCCGATTTTGTTTGTATGGCTCTGGCGATGAGGATTAAGGGAACACCTGACTTCAGCCAGATAGAGGTTGGGAATATGGAGACATACCGCGATTTTTCAGATGTACGCGACATTGTCCGAGCTTATAGACTTATTATCGAAAAGGCTCCCCCAAATAAAACGTTTATTTTGGGATCAGGTCGTTGTGTCGCCATTAAAACGATATTCGATAAGTTGCTCGACATTTCGGGGAAGAATATAACGGTACGTGTAAATTCTGATTTGTATCGACCAGAGAAAGAAAAGAAAATCATGGCGAATACTCAGCTAGCTCAAGTTCAGTTAGGATGGACTTGTGAGATAGCATTGGATCAAACTCTGAGTGATATCTATAAATCCATATAGGATTACTGGGGGTTTTCATGTCATCTAAGATAAAGCTATCTGTGGATTGTAGGTGGCTATTTGCGTCAGGGATAGGACGATATTTAAGAAATATTCTGCATCATATTGTTCAATCGCAACATTTTGATGTGACCTGTTTGGGAAAAAGAGAAGATCTTCAAACGTTTCCATGGTTTGGAAATGTTAAGTTTGTTAACTTTGAAGCCTCACTTTTTAGTCTGAAAGAGCAGTTAGGATACGTTTCTGCTATCCCTTCCTCTGATATTTTCTGGTCTCCGCAGTATAATGTTCCAGTTTTTCCTATTCGATCTAAAAGAAGAGTTGTAACGATTCATGACTGTTTTCAGTTAGCTCACTTCTCATCTCTGTCGTTTCCTGTTAAAGCTTACGTGAAACTCTTCAGCTTCATGGCCACACGACAATCGGATTGTATTTTGACAGGATCTTCCTTTTCAAAAAGCCAAATTCTTTCTCTCGCTAAAGCTCAGCCCAGTAAACTTCAAATGATCAACTATGGACTAGATCCTATTTTTGAAGGGTTTAGTTCTAGTCTTCAGGAAAGTCAAAAGGAAGACTTTCTCCTGACAGTGGGGAATTTGAAACCTCATAAGAACATCCCTACGATCATCAAAGCGTTTAAAACGATTGTAAAAGATTATCCTCAATTAAAGCTCTACATCGTCGGGAAAAAAGATGGATTTTTTACTGGGGATCATTCTTTTGATGCGATGATCAAAGGTGTAGAGGATAAAGTCATCTTTCTTGGTTCCATTTCAGACGCAGAATTAATTCAATATTATCGTAGAGCTAAGGCTTTTGTGTTTGGATCGTTCTATGAGGGATTTGGTTTGCCGGTGCTTGAGGCGATGAGTTTTAACCTCCCCATTATTTCGTCGAATATTCCTTCTGTATATGAGATCGCTGGGGATTCTATCACTTATTTTAATCCGTCCGATGTCAATGAATTGATCTATCTATTGAAAAAACAAGTTCAAGAAAATACCCAACCGAATGCTGAGGAGTATAAGGCCATTCGTCAACGATACAGTTGGTCTGCCTCTGCCGACAGGCATATCGAAATTTTTAAGGGATTAGTTTGATTTTTGGGGGAACCAGCTGCCCCTCTTCACTAGAGTTTCCCCCTGACTCCCTCCTTGCTGTCCTCTGCCTCAAGACATGATCCATGATAACAAGAGAACTCATAGCCTCGACGAGAGGGACTGCGCGTGGAAGCACACAGGGGTCATGTCGTCCACCCTTCACTTCGAGAGTTTGTTCAACCCCAGATTCGTCGACGGTCAGCTGTTTTATAGCTAGGGTAGAGACGGGTTTGAAGGCGACCGAGAACCAAATAGTCTCCCCATTCGAAATGCCACCTTGTACCCCTCCGGAATGGTTCGTGCTTGTTCGAATTTTTCCATCGAGAGAAACAAACGGATCATTGTGCTCAGAGCCCCAAAGCTGAGTTGAATAAAAACCAGAACCAATTTCAAATCCTCGAGCTGCAGGTAGACTGAGCATAGCTTTTGCTAAATCGGCATGCAGTTTGTCAAAGACGGGTTCTCCGAGACCTGGAGGGCAATTCTCTATGCGAGCTCGGATGACACCTCCTACACTGTCCCCTCTCGTCTTTGCTTCCTGGAGGAGGTTCTCCATCTTGGGGATGACAAGAGAGTCTATAGTGCGGAAAGGAGAGAGCTCATCAATGTTCTTTCGACTGACGTCAGAAAACGAGAGGGGCTCTTCTGCTTGGATGTCCTTCATCGAGTAGACATAGGCGAGGGTCCTGAGATCAGGATAGATCTGGGAAAGAATTTGTTCAGCTACGCCAGCTGCAGCAACTCGGGCAATGGTTTCACGAGCGCTAGAACGACCGCCACCAGTCTGTGATCGGATTCCATATTTGACATGGTTTGTGTAGTCTGCATGAGAAGGCCGATAAAGTCCGTTAAGTGTGTTGTAGTCAGAAGGTCTGGCGTCTTCATTGCGTACAAAAAGTGTAAGCGGACTGCCGAGACTGCGGCCTCCCTCTAGGCCGGAAAGGCAGGTGACTCGATCTGGCTCCTTACGAGGGCTGGTCCATGGACTCTGTCCAGGTCTTCTTCTGTCTAAGAAAGTCTGGATGCCTTCAAGGTCGATTTGAAATCCTGCAGGACAGCCGTCGATGATAACCCCAATACCAGGGCCGTGGGATTCCCCGAAACTGCTTACTCTAAATATATGTCCAAAAGTATTTGGCAATGAAATCTCTTTTATTCTAGGATCGAATCTGCTAGAGCTTTTTTTCTGGGGAACCAGCTGCGCAGTTTCCCCAGGCCCCTCCTTGCTAAGGTGTAGGTTTCCCCAGACCCCCTCCTTGCTTATAGCTTTTTTTAAACGAGAATAGAAATGAACAAATCTGAAAAACCAAGACGAGCATTGATAGCTGGGTGCGGATATATTGGCAAAAAACTTGCGGAGGACTTGAGTCGGAAGGGATGGGAGGTCGATGGTCTGTCTCGCTCCCAGTCTGCAGATCAGACCTACTTTCGAACTGTGGTGCAGGATCTATCTCGGCCCTTTACCTTAGCTGATTCCTATGATGTCGTATTTTATCTTGTTTCTGCTGATTGCTATGAAGAAGAGGCCTATGACTTGGCCTATCGTCGTGGTTTGCAGAATCTCCTTCAAGCTGTAGTTGAGCACACCAGAACGAGTCGTTTGATATTCGTTTCAAGCACGAGTGTTTATGCTCAGGGGGATGGAACTTGGGTTGATGAGACTTCACCCTGCTCTCATGATGGTTTTGCACGACAAGCTTTGCTCGGTGGTGAGCAGCTTGCCTTGCAAAGTGGTCTCCCTGCTATGGTCGTTCGTTTCTCTGGCATTTATGGTCCCGGTCGCATGCGCTTTAGAGATTCTGTGCTGAAGGGGGAGACGGGTCTCGTCTATCCTAGTTTTTTTACGAATCGTATACATCGTGATGATGGAGCTGCTGCTCTCGTACATCTTATGGAGAAGGGGATACCCGGAGAAATTTATCTAGTTACTGATGCTGAACCTGCTGATTACAATGATGTCATAAGGTGGATCTGCTCAGAAGCCGGAAGGGAAGCTCTTCCTGGTGTGGGAGTGAGTCCCTCTCATCATCGAGGGAATAAACGATGCTCTTCTCGAAAGCTTCTTGATACTGGGTTTACATTTATTCATCCAAATTTTCGTTCTGGATATGCTTTTTCTTTAGGGGAACCAGCTGCGCAGTTTCCCTTAGCCCCTCCTTGCTAACTGGGGGTTGGAGCGGCAAAGATATAAAGGCAGGCCTCTCGGTCTCTTTCTTGTTCCATTTTGGTTTTTTTAACTTGGTCCCATATTTTTTCTAAATCAATGAGAAAAGAACTTTCTAGGTTGTTGGTTTTGTTTTCTCCCAGAGCATAGGCTGCCCCTAGGCTTGTAAACAGGGTACCAGACAATATCATCGCAAAGGCACCGAGCACAGTCATGATGGGGCCTGTCTTGCGGGCTCCTTTTCCTGGGCTTGCACTCTTATCTTTGTACTGAGCTTCAATATTGTCCAAAACTGTTTTGGCCTTTTCAAGGGCATTACTTTTAGTGTTTTTGAAGTCACTGAGTTGAGGCGTGGCTGATCTTTTAACTGGTGTCACCTCTGTTTCTTCGGTATTCGAAGCTTTCAAGGCAGAGTCGAGTCTTTTGATAGCCTTGAGGATGTCTTCATCAATGACATCCGTATCGAGATCTTGTGTAACTCGCCACTGGCTAAGACTGTCTCCGACAGGAGTTCGCGGTGTGGGCTCTGCAAGCCTTGGTTCTTGGAGTAGTCTGGATTGGCTCGCCTGTGCTGCGGGGATGATGTCTTTGATTTTAGCAATACGTTCGTTAAGGGATTTTTTTAATTCTGGAAGCTCATCCTCACTTGAACTTAAGATATGGTCATAAGCATCATTGAGGCGACTGATCTGCATGGCATGTTGTCTCAAACTTGCGTTCTCTGACCGGATACGACTTATCGAAACCCCAAGCCAGATAGCTCCCCCAACAATAGCGGAAATACCTAGAGCTAGGCCTGCAGCAGAGAGCATCTTGGTGGTGGTGTAGGATTCGGTTGGTGGTTTTTTGTCCGAGTTTTTACTGAGGCCTTGCTGAATCATGTTGGCCCAGACGAGATCAAGGCCGACTGTACCCGTTTCTAAAATCTGGGCTAAACCATAGGGATCGTAGCTTGATATATTCCAAACAATATGAGTCATCGATCCCTGCTCTTTTGCTTTCTGCAGATTGTCGACTCCTTTTTTGTCAATAAAATCTTGACTTAATTTTATGATTTGCTTGGCATGGCCTAGATAGGCTCCAACTTTTTCTTGATCTTTTTTGACGCAGGCTTGTTCCGCTGCTTTGGATTCTCCGTTTATTTTTGGTGCTTCATCCATCCTGTGTAAGATCGTTTTTTCTTTTCCACAGCACCATTTGTCAGGATTTTTAGAGGAAGGATCACAGTTAGAAAAAAGCTTCCTATCTTCTTCTCGGATGGAGTTGATATCTTCGAAGCATTGTTTAAAAGTGTATTGAGTATTCACAGAAGCTGAAGCCAATATATCAAAAAAGCTTCTGTACTCTGTTCGCCAAGGACTGCATTGAGTGGGTTGGTCTACGGGACAATTTTTCCAAGCAAGAAATCCAGTAGCCGCATTTTTGTAGTCAAAAGTCACTCGAACAACTTTTGTTTCCTGACCTCGGCTTTCTGTTTGCAAGCTCAGTTCAGAGGTGTTGATGTCGAATGCTTTAGCAGGGAGAGCTTGGAGCTTGAAATCCGTATTGCCAATGATCTCATCGAGTAGGAATTGTTCGCTGGATGTCTTTTCATTATGGGGGAGCACTCTTGCTGCTTTTGGAGTCGGGGATTTTGAGCACGCAGACAACAAGAAGATAGAAGCAGCTAGGCCTAGGATATATTTTTTTCGACGTGGGCTTATATACATAGATTTTGGACCCATGGGTACCCTAGCTTATCGGCAAATTTCCTCCCAACTTTTCTCGCAGGAGGGTTTGGGGAGAATTTCAGCGAAGAGGGGCCGCCGGTCCCTTGAAAAGAAGAGGGAAAAACTTGTGAAATGGCGGCGTAACACATTGTTTTTTTAGAGTATTTAGATCTTGTTTGCTGTAGAAATGAGTCCTTGTCGTCGTTTGTGTCCACGAGCATGAGATCAAAAATGAAAGGGAGTCGTACATGACAGGATTTAAGAGTAAATCAAGACATCTTATTTTAGGGGTCGGTTTGGCCTTCAGTTTGGGTCTAGCAAGCCAGAGTTTGGCGTTGACCAGTGAGCAGAAGAAAGAACTTTTTGAGCAAGGGACCATCACAAAATATGATGAGAAAGGCAACAAGCTTGGTCACTGGGAAGTGAAGTTCATGCCAGGTTTTGAGATAATTGGTGATAGAGCAGCGGCCCACTGGGAGCACGCTGCTGATCTGATGAGCGAGCTTGGTCAAAAAGACAGCTTTTGGCGTAAGAAATTCGCTGGAAAATTCCTAGATGGCGTTCATCATATGAAGAAGTGCGCTGTTGATTACGGCGTACAAGACATCGCAGATGAATTTCATTCGACTCAAGAGACCAATCGACAGTTGGCAGGGTCTTTTGGCGCTCACGCAAAAAGACTAAAGAATTGGCTGAAGTTTGGTGCAACATGCATTAAAGACGTCGTCATCATGGCTGTCGGGACACCGCTGTCTGCAGCTTACGCACTTCTTGCTCCAACAGCCCAGATCCTCTATCTCCCCGTAGCCGCTGCTACAGAAGCAGTTGTGTCAGGGACGCTCTGGCCAGCTCTTTCTTTTACATGGAATGGTACTGCCTGGGTGATGGTTCAGGGCAGCTCTGAGCCAAAAGAAGGGGACATCACCGTTACCTTTGTTCCTGAACAAGTCAAAGACCTTGAAGTTCAACTGGGCAAAAGTGATGAGAGTTTTATCTCTCCAGATGAGATGATGTCTTCTGAAGCTGTTCTAGATGAAAAAAAAGATGAGAGTGTTATCTCTTCAGCCGAGATGATGCCTTCTGAATTGATCATCGATGAAAAAAAAGATGAGAGTGTTGTCTCTTCAGCCGAGGTTATGCCTTCTGAAGCTGTTCTAGATGAAAAAAAAGAAGATGAGAGTGCTGTTTCTTCAGCCGAGGTTATGTCTTCGGAAGTTGTTCTAGATGAAAAAAAAGAAGATGAGAGTGCTGTTTCTTCAGCCGAGGTTATGTCTTCGGAAGCTGTTATAAATGAAAAAATAGAGATCCTAGGTGAAAAAGAAGCGACCTTGGATGGAAAAACAGTGGCAGCTGACTCTGAAGGTGGTGAAGGTGGCGGAATGGGTGGCGACTTCTAGAGGACTGCACGAAAGTCGTGCCTAGAGTTCAATTAGGACTGAGCTAATTTTTTGAGAATTTGCTTTGTCACCAAAATTAGAGTTTCTGTTGTTCCTACCGATTGAGAGGCTATGGCCTCTTGGTCAGGCCAAGCCGAGGGGTTTAGCTCTTTACTGAGCAGGTCTGTCGGAACGAGGCCTGCCAAATCTCTTTTGTTGTATTGTATGGCTTTAGGTAACTCCAGCGGATTATGCCCCTCATCTCGGAGTATCTTCAGCACCGACTTTAGCCCATCTAGACTTTCTTCCAATTTTTCAATTCGAGAATCAGCAACATAGATAAAGCCGTCAATCCCGTGCATGACAGCACGTTTTACGCTTGTATATCCTATATTTTTTTCCAGAGGTATGGAGAATAGGTGTAGCTTGACATGGAAGTCTTTCCACTTCCCTAGACTGACGGGCAGGAAGTCAAAGTAATTTGTGCTCGTGGCGGAGTCTTCATAGTGATGGAGAGAGGGATCCTCGTCTGCAGAAATTCTGCGGTAAATAGCTCTCAGATTCTCACTTTTCCCAGAGGACTTAGCTCCAAGGTAGACAAGTTTACAATGGATATCTTTACTCTCGAAATTTGTTAAAGCCATAGATGTTCGCTTTTTGAAATTTACGAAATTTCAAATGATGTAAAAAAAGGAGGATGATTCTGGTCTAGATTTTATCAGACTAAGTCCTTGAAAGTAAAGTTAAATGGGAGCTGTGGAACAAGTCTTAGAAAAAAGCCTCGACACGAACATGGGGAGATCATAACGAGACTTATGTTTTTTTGGATTGAGACCAATTTGTAGAGGGTTCCCATGCTCGTAGAACTATCAAATATTTTAAAATCCCATCCTGTGCCTTTTGAAAAAATGATGAATCCCACTGAAAAGCAAACGTGGACTGATATCAGGAAGAAATTATGTGATCCTTCAGCATCAAAACTTGTGGAGAAGGCTCTCTTCTTGCATCTGCAGAATCAGGTTCTTCATCTTCATGTGACAATATCAGCTCAAAAAGTGATGCTCAATCAAGTGAGTTTGGACTTGTCGAAGAGGCACAAGCTATGGAAAATTTTTTCCCTTTTTGACAGCTATGGACTCAAGAAATTAAGCCGTCAAGACTTGATTCGAGCTGTATTTCAAGTGGACATTGCTTCTATTTCCACTAGGCAGCAAGCTTGTTACAACCACAATATTATTAAACTACTGAGTCGAGCAAGGCAGTTAGCAGAGAAAAGTTTTGCAGGACAGTCCAGTTTTGTCGTCGAATGGTTTCCTTATCAGGCGTCTTCACAGACTTGGAGGCTTTATCAGATTAGGGATTGGGTGATGACGGAGAATTAACCGAGGACAGTTTGAATAGCGTCGAGGCTGAGTTGAATGGGTTTGGATTGGCTATTCACAGAGGCTGATTTTTCAGTGTGCGAACTGTGATTTGTGGCAGAGTTTTTTAGGGTGTTTATATCAAGAATGAGCTGCTCAGCAGAAAGATCTTGTTCGCGAAGGACCCTAGCCCAACCGTGATCTTGAAAGATCTTTGCATTGAGAATTTGATCTCCGCGACTTCCACGTTCGAGGGGGATGAGCAGCATGGGTTTTTCGAGAGCGAGGAATTCAAAGATGGAATTTGCTCCTGCTCGTGCAATGACGTAGTCCGTTATGGAGAAAAGATCAGGCAGTTCCTTTCCTACAAATTCAAAACTCTTATACCCGGGGTCTTTAAAGGCCAGAGACTTGCCTTTGCCTGTGAGATGGATCACTCGATACTGTTTGAGAAGCTCGGGTAAGGCCTTTAAGAGGGCTTCATTGATGAGCTGAGCTCCCAGGCTTCCTCCCATGAAAAGGAGAACAGGACGTGTCTCCGAAGGGTCGAAGGAGCAGAAGGCAAAGCCTTTGTCTTTTTTTCCGAGATGGAGTTCTTCCCGGACAGGGTGACCAGTGTACAGGGAGATGGGTTTAGGAAGAGATGGGAGAGCCTCTTTGAAGGAACAGAGTATTTTTTTTGAAAACTTAGCCAAAATACGTGTGGCGAGTCCAGGGCTGGCGTCGGACTCGTGTGTGACCACAGGAATCCGAAGCAGCCAAGCTGCTACGGCCACAGGGACACTGACGTATCCACCTTGGCTTAGGACTAGCTGTTTTTTCTTACAGAAGATCAGGATAGAGAGAGATTGAACGATACCCCAGACAACTTTGAAGAGATCGATCAGATTGTCTTTAGAAAGATATCGACGAAGCTTGCCGCAACTGATGCTGCGAAAGGGGATGCCTTGAGCCTCGATTAGATTTTTTTCCATCCCGTTAGAGCCAATGTAGAGGAGGTCAAAACCCTGTTGTCGAAGAGCAGGGAGTCTGGCGATGTGGGGAATGACATGACCTGCTGTGCCTCCCCCTGTGAGGACTAAGCGAACTTGGGAAGGTTCGATGCTTGTAGTCGGCATGACGCGGTCCCGATTTTTGGGGTCAGCCCCCATTTAAAATGGGGGCTGACCCCAAAAAGGAATGGTGGAGAATACCGGGATCGAACCGGTCACCTCATCACTGCCAGCGATGCGCTCTACCAAATGAGCTAATTCCCCGGGAACTTAAAAGGATTTAAGGCACAGGCTCGACTTTTATAGATTTGGGCTTTTATCGTCAAGTTAAAAAAGGGCGGCGATTCTCTGAGGGACAAAAGGATCCATCCCTCAGGGGTTGGATAAGACGCCTATGTTAAATAAGAGATTCAGGAACTACTCAGTCCCACCTACTTGTGTGATTCCCACAAACTGATCAGTTGAGATAAAGCTAACTGATCGCCACCTCGGCCGAGGTTTGTGGACTTCTCTCAAATCTTCTTTCCTACAATGGCTATGGAAGCGAGCCATACCCTGAAGGGGGATGGCCACCTAACAGCATACGTTCACTTCTTAATCGAATTCAATGCAGGAGTTGGCTCAAGATCCTGCTTGTCACATACGATTCGAGTCTCTTTTGATTTCATACGAGTGAATAGGAAGTCAGTATGGAGATTATAAAACCTGCATCGAGGTTTTCATTTGTACATGTTCACTCTCTTTTAGTGGAGAGTATTTCGATGCCTGTGTCGCAAACTTCAAGATGTAAATGTATCCTAGCATGGGGATGGCAAATGCATAGTGGACTCCAAAGTAATCAGAAACGCCACCCTGTATAAGAGGGAATATGGCTCCACCAACAATAGCCATGCAGAGATAGGCAGAACCCTGTGACCTATACTCACCTAAATCTTGTATAGATAGACTGAAGATCACTGGGAACATGATGGAATTGAAGACCCCGACACAGAGTAGGAAATAGGGACTCATGTGAGAGCTGGCAACTAGGCTGGCTCCAACGAGAGTTACGGCAGCACTAGCAGCAAAAGCAAGGCAGTGAGCAGGCCTGAAGCGAGTGAGGAAGTAGGTTCCCACAAAGCGACCAAGCATAGCTCCTCCCCAATAAAGGGATACATATTGACCAGCCTCATGCGTAGGAATGGTCCAAGAAGAGGATATATGGTTGACCAGAAAACTGCCTATACCCACTTCAGCTCCGACATAACAGAAGATCCCAACTATCCCCAGTAGGAGCTGGGTTTGTTCGAGAATTTGTGAAGATTTCACTTTTTGATCGAATTCCGAGGGGAGTGACTGTTTGGAGTGAGCCAAAGTTTTAAAAACAAACATGAGGACAAAAAGCATACAGCTGATCAGGAAGTAAGAGAAGCCAGCCTCACCACTTTGAGAGAAGATGTTCATCCAGGATGAACCTTCGTGGGAGCTTCCATTAAGTAGGAGAGTAGAACCGACCAAAGGGGCTATCGCTGTTCCCAGAGAGTTGAAGGCTTGAACGAGATTGAGTCGTGCTGGAGCTGTTTCTTTGGGGCCCAGAAGAGATGTGTAGGGATTAGCAGCTACTTGAAGGAGTGTGATTCCACAGGCCAGTACAAAAAGTGCTGAGAGGAACATCGGATAGGAGTGAAAGAAGCCTGCTGGGAGAAAGCCGAGAGCTCCAATTCCTGAGATAAGAAGCCCTACACTGATAGCGAGTGGGTAGCCTAATTTTTTAATGATGTATCCCGAGGGAAGAGAGAAACAGAAGTAGGCAGAAAAAAATGAAAATTGGATCAGGCCCGACTGTTTATAATTCAAATCAAAAAGATCTTTGCAGTAGGGGATGAGGATGTCATTTAAACAGGTGATAAAGCCAAAGGAGAAGAAGAGAGCAGCGACAAGATAGAAGGCAAGACGTCCGCCGGGACTTAGCATAAGTACTCCTTTGTTAAATAAATTGCTGGGGGAACCATCTGCGAAGTTTTTCCCAGGCTCCCTCCTTGCAAAAGCTTCAGGTCCCTTTTTTGCAAAAGCTCCAGGCCCCTTCCTAGTTAGGCTACAATTTTGGGCTCCTACTTGCTACAAAAAGTGAAACAGCACTGATCCCAGCGAGGGTCACTAAAATAGTGGAGAAGCTCAAAGCTTGTTCATAATGAATGTATGCCAAAATGCTTAAGCTCGACAATTGGAAAACAAACCAGAAGGACCCTCTAGCTAAGGTCTGAAATCTCTCACGCCCACGTAGGAGCAAATAAATAACGATGAAGCTAAACGTCAGCACCATCAGATTTCTGAGAGCTATCCACCCACAGGAAAAAACCATCAGATCTGAGCAGAGAAAAGCAAGATAAGAAGTTATTTTAGCATATTTCAATTTAAAAATACGAGGCAGTTGTGGCATTGTTCGTCTGAGTGTGAGCAAGCTTGCTGGAGCGATCGTATAGCATAAGACAAAGTCAGCAACGAGAAGGGAGATCATGGCTTTCAAATCAGGTAGAAATACGAAGGAAAGACACTCTGCAAGGAGAACAGAAAAGACAGCAAAATGAGAGATCCCAAAGCGATTGAGCTTCAAAATGGGAGATAAAGCTGGAAGGCTCTCCCCGAGACTGTGCAGGAGTCTTGGGGCTGCGCTTGCATAAGTGAATCCGGTTCCCAGCGGAGAAACGACAGCATCGATATAGATAAGCGAGATTATCCATCCTAGTCCGAGTAAGGTGGCCATGCCTACGAATGGTCCTTTGTCCCCTGGGAAAGAGAGTTTAGCCCATCCTTCGGAGAGGAACGCTTCTGGAATAGCCATAATAAAGACGTATTGCACGAGGATGTAAAGAAGTCCCGTTATGAGAATAGAGCCGACAAGGGCAAAGGGTATAGCCTTTGCAGGGTCCTTCGCTTCCCCAGCAAATAAAGTGGCCTGGTTAAAGCCATTGTAAGAGAAAATGATTCCACTCATTGCTATCGACTGAAAGACTTGCGTCCAGGGTATAGCGCTCAAAGAGGGGCTGCCCGTAAACAAGCGAGCATGATCGAGTCCTTCGTGATTGGCAATGGCATATAGAAAGGTGATGCAGATGAGGATGGGGGTAGCTACTTTAAAAACAGCGACTATATCAGTCAAATAGCCAATGGTCTTCACCCCGTAAAGATTGACCAACGTGATGCTAGCAAGAAGCGAAAAGGAAACAAAATAACCAAGTCCGCTCATCTGATCCCCTACCATCAGTCCGTCGATGTAAGAGGAAAGGTATTGCAGGACGGCGCGGACTTCGAGTGCTGGTAGGAGAATAAAAACAATCAGGTTTAGAACCGTTACATAGATGCTAAGCCCATCCCCATGCGTTCTCTTTGCTATAGAGCTAAGTCCCCCCGATGAAGGGAACAAGGCAACCACTTCGGCCATGACAAGACCAATCATCAAAGACATAAGTCCCGCTATGGCCCATGCCAGTAGAGCTGCTGGTCCTGCGATTTGAGCGGCATAGAGGGGAGCAAATAACCAGCCTGAACCGAACATGGCAGAAAAAGATAAGGCCAAGAGCTGGACTTTTGTCATGTCTTTTCTAAGATTTTTTGATTCCATCGGATCTACCTATTTTTACTTTCATTTTTTCCAAGAGAAATTGTCTTTCTTTTTCTTTCAAAATTTGGATCGCTTTCGAGCCTGCTGTAATTTTCGAGATACTTTGCCCCAACTTTCCCGAAATTTCACGTTGAGAAAGTTTTGCGTTCAGCAACTCAACGATGAGGTCAAAACGTCCAATCAATGTTTTTCGCTCGTGTGGAGTTAAAAAAAGATCAAGAAGAATTTGGAGCTCAGCCTCACTCGAGTTGGCAAGGAGAGATGTGATCTTACGCCAATTTTTACGGTCTTCCATCGTTAGACTCCATTTTTAAACCGGTACATCAGTACAGTTTTTGAAAATAGACCAGAGAGGAGGAAGGATCAAGTCGTTTTTCCGAGATTCCTAACAATGAGGTTTGTGATGTGGAGCGCTGTCTAAAATAGTTGGGGAATCAGCTGCGCAGTTTCCCCAACCCCCTCCTTGCTGGGTTAGAACAGGACTAGCGGAGAATCAGCTTTCGGATAGATTCAGTCAGATCCTGGTATCCTGTCAGAAACTGGGTCAGGGTGTAGACGCTGGGTTCAAATTTCAAAAACTCAGTTGGGGCGAGGCCGTTCTTATCATAAGATTTTTTGAAATCTGGGAAATTTTTCTCGAGGCTATGGAGAATCTCTTGATCAACGGGCTTATCAATCGTTCGTTTTAGGACATGACCTGAGTTTTTAAACTGGGTCCACCAGGTAACAGGAATCGTTTGAACGATGTTTTCTCCTATCAATTCGGACCAGTGTTGTGGGTGACGATACGCTGCAACTAAGAGCTTGCTCTTGTATTTTTTATCTCTAAAAATTTGGTAAGCTTTTTTAAAAACAGCAATACCTGCCCAATCTGCCAATTGGAGATCTGTGGGAGAGATGTCTTTCGGAGCCGATCTGCGAAGTTGATCATCAAGTCTACCCACCATGATGGTGATGTAGGGAGACATAGGGCGGTTCGTTTTTTTAAGACCTCTTTCGATGGCATCTGCTGCTGCGACACACTGAGCCACTGTGAAGCAAACCGTTGCATTGATCAAGATCCCTTCGGAGGAGAGCTGTTCCATGGCAGTGATGCCAGCTTCTGTCGCGGGAACTTTGATAGCCATATTAGGCGCCAGTCGAGAAAGCTGCCTTCCATGAGCCACCATAGCAGCGCTAGAACGATAGAGTCTTGGATTCGTTTGAACACTTAAAAATCCACGCTTTCCTTCCGTCTGCTCAAAGACAGGGTGGAGCAGACGAGCGGCGTCCGTAGCCATTCTTTCAATGAGTAGCCAGGCGAGTTCATCTTCACTTGCGTCCGGATGCTCTACAAGTAAAGTTTGGAGGACAGGATCCCAACGAGGCTTGTCATTTGTGTAGACCGTTGACACAATATTCGGATTGGAAGTGGCCCCACTGGCACCTGTCTTGATGGCTTCCATGAGATCTGGGATGTGACAAGAGTCATTCCAAAACTCTGTGCCGAACTCTTTGTACATCGTCTGTAAAGGATTATTCAAGGCTAAATTCCTGTTATTTGATGGCATGTTTATGCCCATCCTGGCTAGGGATGGAGTCTCATTTTAGGATCTTAAATAGATTAAAGAAAGCACTATTTCTTCTGCTTTGGATAGATTAGACGAATGTAAATTAGGTCTGGTTCTGCAAGGACGAGGAGTTTGGGAGAATCGGTACAGACAAAGCAATCCAGTCATGCTTGTTCAGAGTGATCGATGACTTAAGAGGGAGGGGAGGGAACGGTCCCTCGCAAAGGGTGGAGCTTACATCCGTTCTGGAGGAGAAATTCCCAGCAGGCCCAAACCTTCTCTTAACGCTTTAGAGAAGCACTCAATCAGAGCAATAAGGGCTCCCTGTCTTAACGGGGACTCTTCCCGAAGGACAGGCACTTCTGCATAGAAACGATTGTACGCCTTACAGAGACTGTAGAGGTGGTGAGCTAGAGTTGAAGGACGGTAATTTTCGTAAGAGGAAAAAACAGAGGCGTTGAAGTCATAAAGATAACGGATGAGTTCGCGAACACCTGTTTGATCAAGCTGGTTTAAATTTTCAAAGTTAGCCTTCAAACCTTTCTCAGTACATCTCCTCAGCATAGACCTTGTTCTTGCATAGCTATACATAAGATAAGGCCCGCTGTTTCCCTCGAAGCTGGTCCAAAGTTTGATGTCGAAGAGAATTTCTTTCGCTGGATCTGAACTCAACATCCCGTATTTGATGGCTCCGACTGCTAGTTTGTGCAGGGTTTTCTCTCGCTCTTCGCTGGTCCATGTGCCGTCCGATGTGTCGAGATGAGGTGCTAGCTCTTCACTCATTGCCTTTTTGAGGTGACTAAAGGTGATGACATTCCCGAGTCGAGAGGACATCTTGCCTTCTGGCAGATTGACGGAGGCGTAGTTAAGATGGTGACACTGAGAGCTTTGGGGAAAGCCCATCAGCTCGAGAGCCTTGAAGAGTTGTTTGAAGTGAAAAATCTGTTCATTGGCAACGACGTAAATAGAACGGTCTATCTTAAAATCATCAAATTTTCTTCGGGCTAAACTGAGATCTTTCGTAATGTAGGGTGTTGTGCCATCTGATTTTGGGGCCATAAAAAAGCCAAGGCCGCAGTCATTCAGATCTATGCCCATGGCACCGTCGGATAGTTGGAAGAGACCCTTCGTTACATACTCATCGACGATCTGTTGAGCTTCCTCTGAGACTTCAGATTCAAAGAAGTAGTGATCGAATTGAACCCCAAGCCAGCTGTAGATAGCCTTGAAGTCTTCGAGGCATTCCTGACGGCTTTTTTGCCACAGTTCATACGTTGAACCTTTTTTAGCTTCCAGCTCTCGAAGGATATCGGAGATCTCTTTTTCGTAGATGGCTTTCTGTTCTGGATTGGCAAGTTTTAGTTTTTTGTTGGCCTCTACGTAACACTGTCCATAGAATTCAGCTCGAGAAGGTGAGCTGTTAGCAAGGTTGGTCTCTTGGTGCTGAAGGACCTGCCACAGACATTTAGCGACGTGAGTACCCTCATCTCCGATATAGTTGGCAGGGATAACAGCGTAGCCAAGATGGGAGTAAAGTCGGCAAATTGTCTCGCCTAGACAGACATTGCGAAGGTGGCCCACATGGAATTCTTTATGAGTATTCGGTTGCGAGAACTCAATCATCACTCGAGTTTTTGCATGTTCAGGATGCTCAAGACGAAGTTCGTTAAAATAACTAGAATTCGCAATCTTAGGGAGTAAATATTTAGCAAGTTCTGACTGGCTAATAAATATATTGAGAAAGGCGCCGACGACTTCGACCTTAGAGACCCATGGATTTTTCTCGGAATCGAGTGATTTTTTTAATGCCTGAGCTATGCTTGGTGGACTCTGGCGAAGCATTTTTGCAAAACGAAAACATGGTAGAGCATAGTCTCCTAGAGCAGAGTCTGGAGGTTGTTCAAGCATCGATAGAATCGAATCTCTTTCTAACTTTAAAGAGTGGTTTTTTTCTATGACCTGAACAACAAGATCAGCTAACAAATTTTTTATATAATCTTTCATATTTTCTTTCTTTGTTGGGGAACCAGCTGCGCAGTTTCCCCAAACCCCTCCTTGCTCGTGCAGTTAAAAGGGGAACCAGCTGCGCAGTTTCCCCAAACCCCTCCTTGCCAGTTTTCCCCAAAACCCGTCCTTGCCAAGAAGTCATGGGACCCCAGGCCTGGTTTTTGATCTAATAAGCATGGATGTCTTAAATGAATCGGAATGACAGGATGACTCATGTCTGTTCGTGTGCAAACAGCCTTATACGATGCGATGGAATGCAGTCTTCTGCAAGTGGAATGTAGCTACACTCGAGGTTTTGTAGGGATACAGCTTATCGGTCATGCGTCCGAGGTTTGCAAGAATGGTCTCGAGCGAGCGCTGACCGCCTTGGATGGGATTGGGCTCAATTTACCCCAGAAGCGGGTGGTAGTAAGCCTGTCCCCAGCTGATAGCAGAAAAGATGGTAATCACTTTGATTTACCCTTTGCCGTTGCTTTGGCCATCTTAATTAAAGGAGAGACTCCCTGTGTTGATCTTGGAAACTGGCTGTTGGCGGCAGAGTTGAGCCTGGACGGTAGGCTACAGCCGGTGAAGGGGGTTATTTCTTTTGCTATCACAGCTGCCGGGCAGAATCTTGAAGGAGTGATTATCGGATCAGAAAATCTCAAGGAGGCAGAAGCCTTCACCCGTCTTCACTCGAGCTCGGGGAAGCTCAAATGGATTGCCTTCGACAATTTACAGGGGGTATTGCGATGGATTTTTACCGGGGAGATCGAGTCGGGTAGGCGGCTTACCAATGATGAGACCTGTTCTACTGCAGAGCGTACGTTGGATCAGGGCGAGCCTCATTTTGATGATATGGTACTTGATGAACCCTTGAAAAAAGTAGCTATGGTTGTTGCGACAGGGCTACATAGTTTGCTTCTTTATGGCACTCCCGGGACCGGAAAATCTATGTTTTCCTCACGAGTGACCAGCATTATTCCCTCTATGGAAAAGAAGCACCATCTTGAGGCTCTTAAGATCCATAGTTGCTTTTTACAAAGTATTCCAAGAGGGCTACTGGCCGGCAGGCCTCCTTTTCGAGCTCCTCATCATCAGGCGAGTGCTGCTGCTATTTTAGGTTTACCTGACAACCCCGGTGAGTTGGCTCTCGCTCATGGGGGGGTTCTCTTTCTAGACGAGTTTCCCGAGTTCAGAAGAGACGTCGTGGAGGGTCTGAGGGAACCGCTAGAAACGGGGAGGGTGAGGGTTTCGAGAGCCAAGAAGAAAGTTATTTGGGATTCAGAAATCACCCTGATTGCAGCCTGTAACGCCTGCCCCTGTGGGTGGCTGGGGAGTCGTAGAAGGTCGTGCGTATGTCCAAGTTCAAAGATATTGGCCTATCGGCGAAAAGTCTCAGGGCCTATTCTCGATAGAATCGATGTCCATGTGACCTTTAAAGAGAACGTCTCTTCTCATTCTTCCCTTTTTTTTGAACTGAATAAGAAAAGACAGGGTCCTTCTCAGACTTTAGAAATGGGTTTAAAGGTCCTTCGAGCTAGGGGCTTTGGCCTCGAAAGAAATTCGAGGATTGGTGTTCGCTATAATCGGGATATTCCCGCAGAACAGATGATCCATATATCGGGTCTTGAGGCGGATGCCTTTCAAAATCTTATGGAAGAGAGCCTCCCACAAAATCTAGGCAAAAGAGGTCTTGTTCGGTCCTTGAGATTGGCGCGATCTCTGGCTGATCTGGAAGAAAGGCCGTGCATCAATAAAGTGGATCTCACCCAAGCTTTAGCGTGGCTTCCTGAAAGTTGCGCTAAAGAGCGGGGGGATTCTGCCTACGGGCTCTAATTGGTCTGAAGAGGGCCTCCCTTTTAGTTGGGAGTTAAGCGACGGTAAAGTGGCCTGGGAGTTCTCCTCGAGGGATTTCGAGGACCTGATGGGGTGAGGGGTCGGCAATAGCTTTGGGTTCCATCGCTAGTTTAGCCTCTTCCTCTGTCGTATACCAATGGGTGGAGGCCCAGTGCCAGACGCCTTCTCCCTTCCAGCTTGGGTTCTCGTGCCAGACGCGAAGCACGTAAGCTGGTGCCTGCGGGTCTGCGCGGAGCAGCGCTTCTACTCTCTCTCTTCTCCAGATCTTTAGCTGTCTCTCCGAGCTTTTTTGGGTGTGCCCTCTCGATAGTCGAGTTGTGCCAGTTTCAATATCTGTTTCTTGAAATACCCAAGTGCTGCCTTGCTGGTATACCATAGAAGTCAGTTCAGCCACTTTTTCAGCCTCTGACTTTGTCCAACTTTTTGTCATGTGATCTCCGATCCTCCGAACAAGGGAAGGTTTTATGCGAATAAAGTGAGGAAATGTCAATGTAGAGCATTCCGCAGAGCGCACTTTCTGATGATAAAAATTTATATAAATTTTTTAGCATCAGATTCCAGAACCTTAGTTCTTTTATTTTTATATCGGTCATGGTAGAATGGCAGGTGCTCTTTCTATGAGAAATTTAGAACTCTGGTGATCGTTTTATTATTCATTTGGGAGATAGCTTTTATGGTCAAGTCAGAGCTTATTGAGAAATTAGCAGAGAGATCTGGTATCACCCTATTTAAGGCCGAAGAACTCGTGGAGCTGTTTTTTAATAACATGGCGGATGTCTTGTGTCAGGGTGGCCGAGT
This sequence comes from Oligoflexales bacterium, assembly GCA_017985985.1. Classification (GTDB taxonomy): domain Bacteria; phylum Bdellovibrionota_B; class Oligoflexia; order Oligoflexales; family Bog-1112; genus JAGNWK01. The sequence goes on along the minus strand of JAGNWK010000024.1, from coordinate 13,078 downwards.
CGAAATTCGAGGATTTGGGGCGTTCTCTGTAAAAGAGTACAAAAGCTATGTAGGTCGTAACCCCAAAACAGGTGCTGAGGTTCATGTTCCTTCAAAAAAACTCCCTGTCTGGCGGACAGGAACCGAACTTCGTCAAAGAGTCGATTCCAATTTCAGTAAGTGAGCCGTGCTTAGTGAGTTCAAATCTCCCTTTTGATTCGAGTCTTCCAGAGGACTTCTCAGTTTTTGCTAGTGACCCTCAATCCCTTACGTGCAAAGCTGCAGCTAGATTCCAAGTGACCCCGCAGCAGTTCAGCTCTTGGCTTTGGCAAATGCGCCACCAATTGCAGGAAGAGGCTGATTTTGGGAAGGGGTTTACTTTTTCCTTGTCCGCATCTGAGAAAGATGGCTTTACAGATCTTAAAGAGCTGTTTAAGGCAGGGGTCACCCCTTATTATGCGGCGTTGATGGATGAGAACAATCCTAATTGTCCCATCCGTCTTCAGGCTCTACCACGAGCTGAGGAAAAAGAGGATCGTCTCGGGTGTGCGGATCCCCTCGAAGAAATTTTGCATTCCCCAGTTCCAGAAGTTGTCCATTTATATCCCGATAGGGTTGCCTTCTGTGTGGCTATGCTCTGCCCGGTCTACTGTCGTTATTGCTATCGCAAGAGAAGAGACGAGGAAGAGGGTCTGCACTACAATCGCCGGATCATTGACAAGGGCATCGAATATATCGCCTCTAATTCAGCTATAAAAGATGTCTTGATCACAGGTGGTGACCCCTTTATAGCGAGTGACTCGAGCATTGAGCAGCTCCTCAAGCGACTACGTGAAATCCCCCATATTGAGATTATAAGATTTGGGACGAGAACTCCTGTGACCCTCCCCTATCGCGTTACCCGTCGACTGGGTCAAATTCTTGCCAAGTATCACCCCGTTTGGGTGAACACGCACTTCAACTGTGAGGAAGAACTGACTCCAGAGGCCTGTCAGGCTATCGCTAACCTAGCTGACAACGGGATCCCTGTTGGGAATCAGTCCGTACTTCTTAGAGGGGTTAACGACAGTCTGGAGAGGATGAAGGGTCTATGCCGGGCCTTGGTGAGGAATCGTGTTCGCCCCTATTACCTATTTCATCCCCACCTGGTTGAGGGGACGGAGCATTTGCGGAGCTCTGTCAAAACAGGGCTCGAAATCATTAAAGGCCTACGTGGTCAGGTCAGTGGATTTGCCATACCTACCTATATTGTTGATAGCCCTTCCGGTAAAATTCCCATCTATCCTGAGTATCGTTTAGGCTCCAGCCAGGAAGATCTTCTGCTAGAGAATAATCATGGCGAGATCTGGCGTGAGCGCGGGGCCTGGACTTAGTTAAAAAAAATCCTGTATTATTTAAAATAACAAAATTGACCTTAGACACTGCAGATGGTTGGGGGGAAGGCTGCGCAAGTTTTGTAGCTGCGCACCGATTGCTCCGAGCAAGCTTTTCGCACGCACCGATTTGCTCCGAGGGGGGAAGGCTGCGCAAGTTTTGCAGCTACGCGCCGATTGCTCCGAGCAAGCTTTTCGCACGCACCGATTTGCACGCACCGATTTGCTCCGAGCAAGCTTTTCGCGAGCAAGCTTTTCGCAAGTAACAATGGATGAGGACTTATGGACGTTATACCTTGCCGACACAAGTAACAATGGATGAGGACTTATGGACGTTAAGAAATTTTTTTCTCCATTCCTAGCCGCTGCATTCGTGATGTTCTTTGCTCAGTGCAAGGGTACTAAAAAGTCCGCAGCACCAGTAGAGCAGGTCACAAAAAAGACAGGAACTGTGGTGGAGAAGACCCCTGAGAAGGAGGTCAACGGCGAGGCGATTGCTTCGGGTGTCATCATGGATGACGATGCCGATAAGGTTGTGGCGACCGTCTGTGACATGAAAAAAGAGTGCACGGAGACTACGATCACCAAAGATGGACCTGCCGATATTTTGCCTATCGAAGATCTTTCCTCTATCTCACTTAAAACTTGTAAAGGAGGAGAGGACGGAGCTCCCGAAACTTGCAGTGAACCAACGACCCTCAACAAGGGGCAGCTTGTTGATAAGTTAAAAGCACAAAGTGCGGGGTCCTCTTTATCAGCGACACAGGCTATGGCAATAGGTGGAGCTGCGGCCGGTGTGGCTGCTGTAGGTCTGGTCGGAGCTTATTGGTACTTTCGCTATTTCAAGCTGGCAGAGTGGAATGCTGAAGCCCTTGCGAAAGATGGGAAAACCTTTGTCGACGGCTATAAGACAAGCCCTGTTGATGGTAAGGATAAACCCCTGAAAGGCCATTCTCTCTTTACTTTCGATTTGGATGAAACCCTGATCGATGAGACCTATCGACCAGATGCAAGGGAGTGGGCTGGTGCTGAGGATGCAAAAGTTCCAGATGGTTGGAGAAAAATTGAAGTCAAAGGTGCAGATGGGAATATGAAATCCCTTATTGTTCGTAAGCCTAAGTTCAAGCCGGGGGCTATGGAGACGCTGGCAGAGCTCTTCAATAAAGGGCATGACATAGGTCTCGTTACTTTTAATCACAGGATCGGAGTCGGAGAGGCACTGCAGGAGGAGTTGCTAGTTGAACTTAAAGAAGCTAATCAAAAAGCAACGTTGGCAGAGGTGCAAGAACGATTTAAAATTTCCGCTCCCACTGTCGGAAAAACATCAAACCCCTTGATGGATTTCAATGCAACAAAGAGCATTTTTCTCGACTTTTTAGGCGGAAAAGCGACTCTTATGGAAAATCTGTTTAAGCAGTTTCCAAGAGATAGGCAAAAAGAATATGATCTTGTGTTCTTTGCTGATGATAAGTACCGTTTTATCGACCAGGTCAGACGAGCTAGCCTTGGCCTTCCCATCGTAGGACTCAAACTTCAAGGAAATAAAGCTGCGGGCGGTATGTCGGATGTGAGTCATCTGGCTATGATTCGAGGTCTTATGGACCAAAATGAGTACGCTCGCTTCGTGGCTGAGGTGCGTGCCAATCCCGTTGCTGGCAGCAACCGTCTTATCCTAGATACAGTGGCTATGGAGGACCTCGTCCTCAATAAGTTTGGAGAAGTTGCAAAGAAACAGGCCCTTGGTGCTGATTTTAAGGGTGGTGAAATTTCTGATGGAAAGCTGAGGCTCAAAATTCGAGAAGAATTTAGAGCCGATTCTAAAAAAGTTTCGGAACTAAAATATGAGGGCAGTGCTTCCAAATTCAAAGCTTTTGCAGCAGGTCTTCTTATTCTGGGGGCTGTCGGTGTAACAGGGGCCGCCGCTGGAGCTGCGGCTGGCGCTGTTATTGATGCAACGGACTAGTTTTTGATTTCTAAAGAGGGCGTTCCCCCCTCTTTAGAAATCTCCCCCCTTTAGGATCGACCACTCCCCTTGCTTCCCTGTTTTTTAAGACCTGGAGTTGAACTTGCTGACAAGATCGGAGAGGGAGAAACTTTTAGCTGGTTCCTTCTTAAAGGATCCCCTCTGTCTCTGATCTCTTCCTGCATCGTGTCCCCTTGAAGAGGCCACATTCTGCCTGTCTCGTTGAGGATGTTGATCCTGCTGAGGCCTAGACGATTGGGGCCTAGAAGACTGGGGTCTGGAACTAGAAGGCCCATCGCGGTGCTGCCCTCGGTCAGAAGAAGGCCCTCTGTCTCCTCTGTTATGATTCTGCTGTTGTCCCCCACCGGCATGTGCTCTGTAGGGTCTCTGAGCCTGACCTGAATTTGAATTTTGGGTCGCTTGAGGCCTAGCTTGAGAAGGACTATTTTCTCTTCTTGCTTGGTTGCTTGCCGCTTTAGGGGCAGCAGGCTTCTGGCTTTTGCAGCTCAGACTTATGCGTTTTCTCGTCTTATCTACGTCTAGAACATAGACGTCGAGCACATCCCCAACAGAAACGCAGGAAGCGGGGTCCTCAATAAACTTATCTGAGAGCTCACTGATATGGACGAGGCCGTCCTGATGTACACCTATGTCGACGAAAGCACCAAATTTAGTGACGTTCGACACAGTGCCTTTGAGCTTCATGCCGACCTGGAGATCGTCGAGGGTAGAAACCTCATCTGAGTAGAACAGGCGTATCCCGTCTTCTCTGAGGTCTCGACCTGGTTTCACTAACTCTTTGGCTATGTCAAGAAGCGTTGGCATCCCGATTTCTTCGGAGACATATTTTTCAAAGGGGACTGTATTGACGAGTTCTTTTTTACCGATGAAATCTTCTAAAGCCTGATTAAGGTCTTTCGCAATACGTTCAACGACTCCGTAGCTTTCTGGATGGACGGCAGAATTATCGAGCGGGTTTTTTGAACCGGGAACACGTAGGAAGCCAGCAGCTTGTTCGAAAGTTTTCGGTCCAAAACCTGTGATCGCTCCGAAGTCTTCCCTCGATGAGAAACTTCCCTTCTGATCTCTGTAGGAAACGATGTTTTTAGCCAGTGTTGCGCCAATACCGGACACATAGCTGAGCAATTTGTAGGAGGCTGTATTGACGTTGACACCCACTCGGTTCACACAGCTTTCGACTGTTTCCTTCAGATGGTTGTTGAGCTTGTTGACGTCGCAGTCATGTTGATACTGTCCAACACCCAGGGATCGGGGGTCGATCTTCACCAGTTCAGCGAGTGGATCTTGAAGTCTACGAGCAATGCTCACAGCACTACGGATAGTGGGGTCGAGATCAGGAAATTCTTCTCTCGCGATTTCGTCGGTTGAGTACACGCTGGCGCCCGCTTCATTGACCACAACACGGCGGACATCTTTCCAATCATTCTCGCGGATGACGGCCAGCACGAGGCGGTCGATTTCTCGACTACCTGTCCCATTACCAATCGCTATGCACTTGACCTGGTGCTTGCTGATCAAGGCTTTGAGGCTGTCTTTGGCCTGCTTTGTCTGCTGCGATGATTCGTCGTCAAAGTGAGGGTAGAGGACTTTGTGGTCTAAGAGCTTCCCTGTCTCTGAAACGATAGAGATCTTGGAACCTGTCCTGATGCCTGGGTCTATCCCACAGACGGCTTTGCCCGGGATAGGGGGTAGAAGGAGGAGGTTCTCGAGATTGGTTGTAAATACACGAATAGCCTCGTCTTCAGCTCGGTTCTTAAGGCTCAACCTTATTTCAGTTTCCATCGATGGTGCGATGAGGCGTTTGTAAGCATCCTCAGCAGCCTGCCTGATCCATTCTTCTACCGCAGGAGTCGGTCTGCGTTCTTCACACAGTTTAGAGATGAGGCCTTCTAGGAGGGATTCCTTATCCACATCGATCATTACTTTCAGCACCTTCTCAGCCTCACCTCGGCGTACAGCCATAATGCGGTGAGACAGAGCTTTGTCGATGGGCTCTTGGTAGTCAAAGTAGTTTTCGTATTTAGATTCTTCTACATTTTTAGGACTAGGGCTTGTTGCGCTCGTAACTTTTTTGGAGACCAGAACGCCTGTTGTAAAGCTGACTTGTCGGATGAACGAACGGAGCTCTGCATTCTCGTTGATCTGTTCTGCGTAGATGTCAGCGGCCCCTGCTAGAGCTGCATCCACATCGGTCACGACCAGGGCCTTATCCATGCCGGCGGCTGCTTCTGGGCTGGTGACAAAACCCAATGCTAGGGCTTTAAGATCCTGCAGAGTTGAACTTTCTGCTAAAATTTTGAGGAAGAGTGGTTCCAAACCTTTTTCTTTAGCGATGGAAGCTCTTGTCCTGCGTTTTGGTTTGAATGGCAGATAGAGATCTTCCAGTTCTTGCTTCGTCTGGCATTTTGCGAATTTAAGCCTAAGGGCTGGGAGCTGAGCTTGGAGCTCAGGCTTCATCTTACAGTGCTCTTCCACCACTTTAAGGTATCGTTCTTTGCTCGCCTCAAGCTCGCTCATATAGGTGTAGCGATCACGTAAGGTGCGGAGCTGGACCTCGTCCATGGAACCTGTTTTTTCTTTACGATAGCGTGTAACGAAAGGAATCGTACAATTCTCTTCAAAAAGCAGGGTCAGTGCATTGAGAACATTAGCTTCGTGGAGATGACTTTCTGCTGCTAAAGCTTTGATAACAGATTGAATCATAAAGATCGTGACCTCTGTGGTGGAAACTTACGGTTTTGAGAGCCTAGGAACCATCTTACAAATCGTCCACCGTCTATTCTCGTCGCGTTGCCCGGCGGCTCACTTCATGAGACGACGATTGCTGCGAAGATGTCCCGCTAGAAGACTTGTGGGATGGTTCCTAACTACGATTATTCGGCTAATTCAAGCGCGGAAAAAAAGTAGCTTACTTCTCTTTGTGCTGAACTTGGAGAATCTGAGCCATGAACAGCATTTTCGCCTATGCTACTGGCGTAGAGCTTTCTTAAAGTCTCAGGTTTAGCCTGTGATGGGTCTGTAGCTCCCATGATTTCACGATTGCGTTCAATCGCTTTTTCTCCTTGTAGAACCATAAGGACTACAGGACCTGAGCTCATGAACTCAACCAATTCAGGAAAGAATTTTCTTTCTTTGTGCTCTGCGTAGAAGCCTTCGGCTTCTTGTCGGGACAGCTGCTTCATCTTCATGCCGACGACTTTGAGACCTTCTTTTTCAAATCGCGCAATGATAGCGCCTTTGTGATTTTTCTTAACAGCGTCTGGTTTAATAATCGATAGGGTTCTTTCAAGCAAAACAGTATCTCCTTCTTTGGCACTATGTTTGAGACTAGCGTGAGGGGCTGGTTGGCTGGCTACAGCATTTCCAGGGCAGCCAAGGCCTTCAGCCGAATGATAAAAAAAGGATATAGCACAAAGCAGTGTGAGCGTACAGAGGGTAGACTCAGAGCTATAGTTTATTGAGTACTTTCTAAGCTGGGTCACATGTTCTCCTATCAGAATCAGCGGTGTTTACGGTAGGGCAAGGCGGAGGATGAGCGCACTTAAGCCTCCTGCGACGACATCATCCATTAAGGTAGCCAAGCTGCTTTTCTGTCGATCTATCCATCGGATAGGCCCTGGTTTTACGATGTCCAAGAAGCGAAAGAGCACAAAACTCAGTCCCCATGTAAAAAAGCTCGGTTGGAACCAGAGACAGGCCAGCATTTGGCCCAGAACTTCGTCGATGACAATTCGCTTGTCGTCATGAAGCCTCCAGGACCTCTCTGTAACAGAGATAGTCTTAAGGGCAAGGAGAAAGGAGACAAGGGAGCCTATCGTTAAAACGACGATAGCCAGGTCTCTATGACTAGGTTCCAAGGTGCTTAGACCGAAAGCCGTTTCACCTGCTTCTATAAACAATCCAGCCCATACAAAGAGGCGATGAAGGCCAAAGGCAACAGCAAGTCCCAGGATGGAGCCCCAAGTTCCCGGGGCCTTGGGCAGGTAGCCTGTTCCAAGGCCTGTGGCTAGGAAAATAGCAATTTTCTCGCTACCTGATCTAGAGGGTGTTATGCCGGCTTTATTGTCGAATGTAGTGGTTTTTTTTTCTGAGGTTTTCATCGATGAGGAATATTCTCTGGGACCTTTGCTGCTTCGATAAAGAACAGATCATCTCCCATTTTCACCTGGTCCCCTTCTTTGATAAGGACACGAGTCAGGGTACCAGCTGAGTCAGCAGAGATTTTATTCTCCATCTTCATAGCCTCGATCATCAGGATCAGATCTCCAGCTTGGATAGGGCTATTCTCTTCTTTGAAGACTTTCAGGATTTTTCCAGTAATGGGAGACTGGAAAGCATAGCTCCCCTCCTGTGCCGCCGCATCAGGTTTAGCACGACTGATGGAAAGAGGGCAAAGTTTTGCTTTTAACCATGAACTTTTAGACCCCGCGGAGATCTCGAGCTCTACACTCCGTTCCCCCTGTGATCGGAGGTCTCCCTTTGGGCGGGGGCTTGTTTTGGAAGAGGCTTTGAGGTGAAAAATCTGCTCTAAGACAGGGTTTGCATGGCTTGAGTTTTCCCTCTCAACGAGGAAGTCGCGAAGACTAGGGTTCCAATGGATCTTATATGTGTGGTGTTCCGTTTGGACAAGATAGCTTCGATCTCTACCCTGAGCAGATCCACCAGAAGGGTATTGAGAAATTTTGAGAACGTGCTTTCTGCCCAAGACTTGGATCTCATATTCCATCTCTTTCTCCTGCTTTTGTTTGGGTGATGGTCCGTTCCCTCTCCTCTTTTTGCTTGGGAATCTATTTCTGGCAACGAGCTTCTCGACCCGAGTTTAGGCCTTCAAAGTTTTTAAGTATAGCCGCCGCTCTATGTCTGGCCCTATAGACGGGAAAGGGATAGTCCTCTTGTTTTTTGCCTGCAGCAAAGTTATGGCCAACAATCTCTGTCAGGAAAAAACCTTTCAGGGATTTAACAAGTTGTAAAAAGTCTGGGTGGAGCTCAAGTGGAATTTCAAACTGTGAACAATCGATCAGGAGCCCCCAACCGGAGTGCCACTGCATGAGGTTGTTGACAAGTTTACTCTTGAGAGTGGGGAGTTTTTCCTTATCAAGTTGGACGGGACCAAGAAAGCTCAGCTCGACGACCTTTTGCTCAAAGCGATTTTCGAGCTGGATTTGGGCGCGAAAATCGAGGGTTTCAGCTGAACCTGGAGCTCTTTTTTCACGGATACCAAGCTCTGAGGAGGCCTCCTCCTCAGTAGGGTAGACTGTAAAGGGGAGGAACTCGTGTCCTGCCCCTGCTTTAAGTCCAAAACCAAGTGCTTTTTTTAAGAAGAGGCCTTTGAGGAAATGAAAGCTTCTCTCTAAGGTTTTCTGGACTTCAGGATCTTCTGAAATATGGAGAAAACTGCAGTCGACAAGGGCTTTGTAAGGGCAGTGCCAGAGCTTAAGAGCTTCCATCCACTGTCTGCGCCATTCCAAGACTTCAGCAGGACTTGAAAGTCTCGTTTCCTCGCGAAAAGACACGTAAAGGATTTTTTTAGCAAAGTCTGGTTCAAATTCTATATTCATCTTTTCAGTCGTTGTCTTATTTCATGTTTTAATTCTTCGACCTCTGTTCCTGCAAACTGCTGACCGTTGAGATAGAGGGTTGGCGTTGCTTGAACATTGAGGCGATTCGCCAAGGCAATGTCATCTTTGATTTTTTCAAAAAGACCCTGATTCTGACGGCAGCCGTTGAGTTGCTCGTCGTTCAATCCCGATTCTTTAGCCCACTCCTTCAGTTGGTTTGAACTTATGTCTTTCTGATTTCTAAACACTTTGTCGTGAAATGCCCAGAAATTTCCATACTGCCCCGCACAACGAGCCAGTAAGGCCGCTTCGCAGGCAAAAGCGTGTATGCCCATCTGTAGGGCTGGATTGCAACTTTTGTCGAGCGGGAAGTTTCTATAAACAACTAGGATGTCTTGAGCAAATTCTTTCTCCATTTCAGCGAGGAGCATGCTCATGTTCCTACAACCCGGGCATTGGAAGTCAGAAAAAACAGTCAGGATGACCTTAGCCTCATCTCCTCCTCTGCGATAGTCTTCTCCGTAACCCATATAAGGAGTCTTGCTGAGAGGGATCTGCTCTACCTTTGAGAGAAGAACAGGATGAGCTCCGTGCTCTTCCGAGTCTGGTGAGCCTGGGATCGGCGAGCCTGGGACGGAGCTACTACCGGCAGAGATTTTTTCAACATAGGTTTTTAGAGCCGGATGCAGTAAGGCTGGGATGAAATAAAGGGGTAAGGCTATGATCGAGCTTCTTGGCAATGAAGTCCACCAGGAGGCGGGGGAGAGAAGTCTTATTCCGCGAGAACTTTTGCGATAGCAAAGATGTGCGACCGATGCAAATTGGATGATGTTGAGCAGGTGTAAAGCAGAACAGACTATGCACAGGGTAAGCACTTTGGTCCAGGAGATGACTGATAAGAGAATGGAGACTAGCACGGAGCCAGCACTCAGAAAGGAATAAGCGAAGAATTGTTGCTTCCAAGACTTTTTTCCCCAAGTCATGGCAGCTAGGAGGCCGAGTAAGGCAAGGTAGTAACCCATACCCCAAAATCCCAGCGGTATTCCTAGGACTTCACTGTACTCGCTGAGGGCCACGCGGTCACAACTGATGCTGGCATTGATTTGACAGAGGGATGATGTTTTGCCAAATATTTTGACTTGTAGATGATGCCAGCTTGAATAGGCCGAGAGTAAAAAGCCCAGACTGCTCAGAATGGCTTGGAGAATTCGCCAGCCCTTTGGCTCTGTTTGAAGTTGTTCGCCCGATGTTTCAAATTCTTGTTTCATGCTGTTTTCCTACTTTTTTTAAGGAGTTTCTGTGATCTTAGATCCCGAAAGCGAAGTCGATAGACTCCTTCATGCCTATGAAAAGAGGGTTGTCCCCAGTTTGCTGAGCATGCCAGGATTTAACATGATTCGAGAACTGGAAGTGCTTGCTCTCATGAGAGACTTAGTGCGCGATTTTTCACCCCGCTGCTTTCATGCAGACCACTACCCGGGGCATTTCACAGCATCCGCTCTTGTTTTAAATGCAAATCTTTCTTCCGTTGTATTAACTCTACACAAAAAACTTAAAAAATGGCTACCCCTGGGGGGACACGCAGATGGAAATTTTAGCTTGCCAGATGTTGCTCTACGAGAAGCCTACGAGGAGTCAGGTCTTCAAAAACTATCTTTCTTAGATCTTTTTTCGCCGCCGACTCTTCCCTTTGACGTCGACATATACGAAATCCCCGGGCGTCCCAGTACTCCCGCCCATAAGCACTATGATGTGAGCTTTTTGATAATTGCTGGGGACGGAGAGCTAAGAGTCTCCGACGAATCGGATGACCTGCGTTGGTTTAGCTTAGAAGAGGCCTCCGTCCTTTCTCATGATGAGGGTTTGAGGAGACAGCTGGCTAAGGCGATGTTTTTAAGACGTAGCAAGGTATAGGGGAGGTACGAACCAAGGCAGGACCACGAAAAGCAAGGCATGGAGCATCCTTTCTGGGGACACATTCTCTTTGACAAGTAAGGCACGACAAGTAAGGCACGACAAGTAAGGCACGACAAGTAAGGCACGACAAGTAAGGCACGACAAGTAAAGCACGACAAGTAAGGCACGACAAGTAAGGCACGACAAGTAAGGCACGACAAGTAAGGCACGACAAGTAAGGCACGGAGCACCTTTTCTGTGGACACATTCTCTGTATTTGTAGAAGTCATTCGACGACATGATCAATATCCGGCACAGTGCGCCTACTATGTATCCAAGACGCTTAATCATCTCGAATAATTCTTATGCTCACGTTATCTCTCGTTGTCACAACAAGGCCATGTTGTTGGCTCCTCAGGAGATCAAGATTGCACTTTTATTGCTTTGGGCTAAATATAAAAACAAATATGCCATAAAAATCTTTGATTTCATCATTATGGATAATCATATTCATATGCTAGTTCAGGCTAGGAGTTCTGAGCATCTCGGCCACTTCATGCGAACTGTGAATTCGCAGCTAGCTCGGCATATCAATACTTTTTTCGACAGAGATAGCCAAGCAATTCGCGAAAGGTATAAGTCACCTATGATCACTAATGTTCGATATATACAAAACGTACAGCAGTATATCTGGCTCAATCGTTACAAGGTGAATAAAACGCGTCCTGATCAAGATCCTTTTTGTTCAGTATCTTGGCGTTTAACTCTCACCGAAATCTTAACTCATCTAGAGCTTTCAGAAAAAAAAGTCCGTCTCCTATCGACTCTTTTAAATCCTTACAAGCAGATCCCTGGATGTGAAACAGTTGAAGAAAAAAAGTATGTTCGAGATCTTTTAAATGTAGCTCTTTCAAAGTGTGTAGAACTAATTCGAGATATTTTTGGAAATCACCACACGATTGGTGATAAAATTGATATGGTCTTTCGGCGTAATCTTTTATCCTCTTTTAGGAAAACATACATCCCCTGGTTTTCTTCCTGAGGGAATTTTTTTTTACATAAAATCGCGAGAGTGTAGGTCGATCGCAGATTGCTTCGGTGTGGAAACCCACTGGATGATTTGATCTGATTCTGGAATCCAGTCAAACGTTCTGCCTTCTATCTAGTATTCTACCGGCATTTCTTTTCCACAGATGTCGGTCTTCATATAGGTGGGGCTGATGGTGGCGTGTCCAACATAGGGGGTAATAAATTTAGAAAGCACCAAATAGGATTCAGCTTTTTTATAGATGTTTTGCAACTCAAGGCTTCTTCCTATATTGGGAACTTCAATACTTAATCGGCTGTTCAGCATTGATTTTCAGTTTCTGTATGACTTCCAAAAGCATTCAAACTGAGAAAAAATACCCAATGAACAAACGTTTTTTAATCATTTGAATCCTCGTTCTGTTTTAAATCTCTCCGCGGTTTGTGAAATTCAATCAAGTTATAGCGTCCTAGTGTAGAGGTGGTGTCTACGAGTTTGGCAACGAGATAAGTTGGCCAACTGTCCTGTGGTAAAAAACCTACATCCATAAGAACTGTCAGCTGTTTTTCAGTTAAAATAGCTATGTGACTGTTCGTATCTAAAATTAAAACTTCGTTGGTTTCAGAATTGAAGCCAATGACAGTGATAAAATGCCAAGCCAAAGCATTAAAAACAATCAGGGGAATGACAGGAGTACTGTTTTTAATCGCCTGCTCGATTTGGCTTAAGACCTCTGAGAACTGACTTGTTCTCAGCAGCTTTGCTGTGATTCCAGTACTTGAATACAAGCTGTTAAGATGATCAGTAAGCCAGGACGGAGCTGGTCCGGCATTGCCAGCAGCAAAGAGCTGATCGCTGAGACCTAGGATGTAGGGGACTGTTCCAGCGATTGTGGCGATGGTGGCGCTAACGATAGCGAGTTTTTTGAGACGTGAATTCTCGGGTAGCATCTGGGCACCGATAGCGGCGCCAAGTCCGAGACAGACAGAGGACAAACTAATGCTCCGTCCCTGCGTCGTGGCTGGAGTGCCGAGACTTTTGGGGAACTTTAAGGCGAAAGATTCATAGCTTTCCTTTCGTTGATCTTGCTTTGACGTATCGCAAGGGCTGAGGTGTCGGCAGCAGAAGTCGGACTCTAGTACCGCTCCACTCTGGATATGAAGCTTCATAATCTTCTTGCATTTTTAGTGCGTTAGCCTTTTTATGGTTGAATGAAATTAAAAAAGAAGACTCCCAAGTCACCTGAGAGGGTGATGCTTAA
>JAGNWK010000101.1 GCA_017985985.1 Oligoflexales bacterium | reverse complement strand
CTAAAGATCATGGAGGACCAGTCCAGGGCAGTTTGGCTAGTATCCCTCTGGTTCCCATCGCAAGTTTAAAAATACCGCTTCCTCATTGCCATCTTTTCTCTCAAGGGGACGTGCTGCGACTACTAAGTGGAGCGGAACTCCTTATGAAGGAGAATGAATTTCAGATTCGAGGGAAGCTGGCTTTGACTCCCTTGCGAGATGCGCAACTTGGGGGGCCTGTGAGACAGGTAGAAGTTTTATTATTAGATTCGACAGGGCTTGCTTTTGGTCTTGGTACTTTTGTGATTTCCTTTCAGTCCATTCGGATTGGTTTAAAAAGGAGGCTTGTGTCAACTAGTCACCCCTGAGGGGACGGGCTTAAAGGTTGAGACAAAACCCTAGGTTCTGAAACTTTGGCAGCTCATCTCCACTTTAAAACTGGTGGGTCTCGCTGCTTCTAACATGTAGGACTATTTATGAAACAAGCAGAGTCTAGCTATCTGTTCACCTCAGAATCTGTCAGTGCTGGTCATCCAGATAAAATAGCAGATCAGATTAGTGATAGAATTTTAGATGCTATCTTAGAAAAAGATCGTGATGCGCGAGTGGCCTGTGAAACACTGGTGAAGACAGGTCTTGTTGTGATCGCTGGTGAGGTGACAACAAACTCCCGATTGGATTACGCAGAGTTAGCGAGAGAGACGATCAAGGATATAGGGTATACCGATCCTGATATCGGGTTTGATTACAGGAGTTGTGGGATTATTCTGTCTGTCAGTGAACAGTCTAAAGATATTTCTATGGGTGTTGACGCAGAGTCAGAAGCGGGGAAGGAGCAGGGTGCTGGCGATCAGGGAATGATGTTCGGCTATGCCTGTGATGAAACTCCTGAGTTTATGCCGGCATCGATTCATTACTCGCATCTTATTCTTCAAAACTTATCTGAACTGAGAAGAGGCCATGTTGTTCCTTGGTTGAGACCGGATGCAAAAAGTCAGGTGACCGTGAAATATGAAAAGGGGAAACTCCATAGTATCGATACCATCGTCCTCTCCACACAGCATTCAGAATATGTTACACAGGCAGAGATTAGAGAGTTTGTTGTGGATGAGTGTATACGTAAATGTGTTCCTGCCTCTCTCTTGAAGAATACGAAGTTTTTGGTAAACCCTACAGGTCGCTTTGTTGTGGGAGGGCCTCTTGGGGATACAGGACTGACAGGTCGGAAGATCATTGTGGATACATATGGTGGGCACGGGGCCCATGGTGGAGGAGCTTTTTCAGGTAAAGATCCGAGTAAGGTCGATAGATCTGCCGCTTACATGGCTCGCTATATCACTAAGAATATAGTGGCTGCGGGTCTAGCTAGTCGATGTCTTGTGCAATTGGCTTATGCTATCGGCGTGGCTGAGCCAGTCAGTGTGTATGTGAATACTTATGGAACATCGACGCAGTCTCCTGAGACGCTTTCAGCTCTTGTTCGAGAAGTGTTTAAACTAAAACCAAGAGAGATCATTGAAGATCTAGATCTTCTTCGGCCCATCTACTATAAGACAGCGTCTTACGGGCATTTTGGTAGAGCAGGCTTTCCATGGGAGAACTTAGACAAAGTTGAGCAATTAAGAAGAGCCCTCTAAAGATGATGGTGTAAGATGATTCACTATTTATCTGGTCGTATTCTTAAAAAGTTACCGACGGGCCTTATTCTCGATGTGGGGGGGCTTGGCTATGGGTTAGAGCTGCCGCTTTGTACTCTGCATCAGATAGCAGCTGTCGGTGAGGTGGCCTCTTTTTGGGTTTACATGAGGGTAAGAGAGGATTCGCAGAAGCTGTATGGGTTTTTATCCTGGGGAGAAAGGCAGATTTTTGAACTGCTGATCCATATCAATGGAGTCGGTCCCAAAATAGCGATGGCCATTTTATCGACCGTTCCCATTGAGGCTCTTCAAAAAGCTGCAGATTTTGATGATGCAGAGGTTCTTGAGAGGGTGCCAGGGGTAGGGCGCAGAACGGCTGAGAAAATTCTTCTCGATCTCAAGCCACGATTAGCACGTTTGGTTCTCTCTCCCGATCTTCTTTTCCCTAAAGCTCCACAGTCCGGCGGACAGGGGGCCTCTTTTTATCAAGAGCAGAATTTTCTTGAAGATAAGAGTGGAAGGAAACTCCAACTGATGTCTGATCTTCTTTCTGCTTTGGAGAATTTGGGCTTCAAGGAAAAAGTTTCTTTACCTATTATTAAAGAGATCTGCCAGGATCATCCAGAGGAAGATTTTCCAGAGCTTGTGCGTCTAGCTCTGCTTAAAATTCATAAGCCAGTGTCTGATCGAGGATCCTCTTCTGCAGAGCTATCTCTTTTCTAATCGGAGTTCTTTCTGTGAGGGGCGTTCTTTCTCTCCACACATTTTTATGAGGGTTGTTCCCTCCCCTCACGCTCCCTTCACCTATCTATGAGGGAGGGCATTCCCCCAATGGATGTAATGGAATGGCTATTCAAATTGATCGAGCTCTCACGTCGGTTCATGTGACGCAAGATGAGGAGCAGCAGATGGAGGTCTCGCCGTTTTCCTCGGAGAGATCCTTGCGTCCAGAGCGATTTGAAGATTACCCTGGCCAAACTTTTGCTAAAGAGAACTTGAAGATATACGTACAGGCTGCACTCTCACGCAAGAAGCCTCTTGATCATGTCATTCTCCACGGTCCTCCAGGTTTGGGAAAGACAACCCTGGCCCATATCCTTGCTCATGAACTAGAGGTTCCTTTTTGCAGTACCAGTGCACCTTCTATTGAAAAAGCAGGAGATCTAGCTGGCATTTTAGCGGGCTTAGAAAGCAGCACCCTGCTCTTTATCGATGAGATACACCGTCTCAGTATACAGGTTGAAGAGCTTTTATATTCTGCTATGGAAGACTTCGCGCTAGATGTTCTTGTCGGTCAAGGGCCTACGACCCGTTCTGTTCGTGTCCCCATTCGACCGTTTACTTTAGTTGGTGCGACTACCAAGCTTTCTCTTCTTTCCCGTCCATTTCTTAATCGTTTTGGCATACAAGAGAGACTTGATTACTATGATGAGGAGGCTCTCCTAGAAATTCTCATGCGAAGTGCCGAAGTCCTTGGACTCACGCTATCGATAAGAGGAGGGCAGGAACTGGCAAAGCGATCCCGTGGGACACCTCGGATTGCCAATCGGCTTCTGCGCAGGGTTTGGGATTTTTCCCAAATTTCTGAGAAGGGTTCTATAGATCAAGAGCTTGTTGAATATGCGCTCGGTCGTCTGGATATAGATTATCTGGGTCTTGATAGAACAGATAGGGAGATTTTACGTATTTTGACAGAGCGATATGCTGGGGGGCCGGTTGGGATAGAGACTTTAGCGGCGACGGTAGGGGAGGATCGCTCCACTCTGGAGGAGGTCTACGAGCCCTTCCTTGTCTATAAGGGGCTTTTGAGTCGAGGTCCTAGGGGTCGTTCCTTGACGTCACTTGGAAAAGAGCATGTCATGAATTTTTCCAAAATGACGATAAGGTGAGTGCCTTTTTTCAAATGGAAGTGTTCAAATGACGCGCTACATCAAAGCCTCGGTTGAACTGCATGATCGGACTCAGGTAGAGATTATTTTTGACTATGATCTGGAATTGCAAAGTCAAGACAGTCTCAGTCAACTTCTCGATAAACCGAAGGTCGATGTCGATGCCTTCCTGTTTTTTCCAGCTCAGATGGGAATCAATTCAAAGACTTATAAAAAAGCTGATTTTTATGAAAATATTCGCCCTCTCATTAAATTAAAAGAGCCTGTATTTTTCCCGGATGAGGAAGAGGTTCTAGAGAATAATACTTTTCTTAAAATCACAGAATTTGTAGAGTCAGAGTCTTCGGAAAGTCTTCCTGGAAAAAAAGGGAAGGATAGTATGAAGATTTTTACGGGTGAAATGAAGGCGCGTGTGCAGTTGTTTGCCTGTAGTTTTACAGCTTACTTTAAGAAAAAAATAAATAAAAGGGTGAAGCAACTTTCGGATTCCATGCAAGCGACTGAAGGATCTAGTTCAGAGATTGAAGAGAATTTAGAAAAGAGTGTAGAAAATTGTTTGAGTTTTTTAAAATTTACCCATGCTATTTTGAAGCAGTGGGCAGATTTGAGGATGAAGCTGGATAGAATTCAAGATGAGAGTCTACGAGATATAAGTTCTGAAATCGTATTGATGGAGGAGTTTCTTTCTTACAAATTTCGCGAAGGTCTAGCTAAACTCCTCCTTACATTGGATAGTTTTTCAAAAACAAAGCGGATTCGAAGAGACGAAAAAATAGGGGTCAGTGAAGAGTATCGAGCTCTTAAAACTCTACGTTGGAAATTGCGAGCCTGGTCTCGACTAGGTTCTTATTACGCGAGAAAAAAAGGCTTTCTCTCTATCGATGGTACAAGTTCTTTAGAAGACAGAGAAATTTTTTCATCCCGACTCAGTATGCTTAAAAAGCATATGCGTAGGGGATTGAATTTAGAAATTCAATCGAGTTCGTCTTTTGCTCTAAGGAAGGAGTGGAGTTACGTTTTGGCTGTAAGTCTAGCTGCAGGCTGGGCCTTCATTGCGAATGTTATGATCACGCATTATCTTGGTAGAGGTGGGGGTTCTCTGGGTGGTGGGGTAGGTAATTTTCTTGGGCTTGGGGGTACAACTCTGGTCTTTGCATTTATTGTCGCTTATGTCTTAACGGATAGAATTAAGGAGTTAGGAAAAGTTAAGTTTGGGGAAGGCGTTTTTGGTAAAATGCCTGACAACAGCTATGACGTTATCTATAGTGATATTCGTGGACGTGAGATAAAAGTTGGGAAAATTCATGAGCGTGTAGAGTTTATGGATGGTATAGAATCGGTTCCCTCTGAAATCAATCAGCTGAGAGATGAGCACTTCGAAGATCTGATGAAAGAAGAGCGGGAAATTCTACATTATAATAAGCAGATCACAGTTTTTAGAAAGGCTATTTCTAAAATTCGAGGCCCCCGTTTTCGTGAGCTGAGAGATATCATCCGACTGAGTGTTCGTCGGTATCTATCGAAATTAGAGGATCCCCTCCAGTCTTATGTCAGTGTGAATCGGGATGGACTTGCCGAAACGCTGATTATGCCGAAGGTCTATTCTATTGATATCGTCTTAAAATACTCTCAGAAAAATCTCTTGGGTCGACTTGAAAATGTTTCCTATACGTGTAAACGATTGACGATTAATAAGAATGGTCTCGTTCGTGTCGAGCAAATCTACAAGAGTTCTGCCCGCACCTTATTTACATAAATAGGGCCACTCTGAGGGAGTCGCCCTCCCTCATGCGCCGCAATGGAATCAGTGACTTGTATAAAGCACTTGAAAATACCGCTGCCACCTGTAAGTTTGGGTAGATGAGCACTGCGCTGCTGGTAAAAACCAGCAGCGCAGTTTTCTCCTAGACCCTCTTTCTTGCTGGGAATCGTAAAATAGACCTCTCCTTGTTAAAAGAATGAAGTGTATGCAAAAAATAATTTCGCTTATCTTTTTTTCGATGTTCTATTCTGTTTTGAGTATGGTTTCTTATGCAGATAACTTACAAGATTTCCAAAACTGTTCGTCTTATGATGCAGAAGAAGATCTAAAAAGTTGTTCTTCTTGTGAAGCAGAAGAAGATCCCCTTGTTCTTTCTTATTCGAAACCTTTGGAAACTCTAAGAAGAGCTTTCAATAGCATACCCAATAGAGACGAGTTAATGGCGGATGTTTTCTTCGCGGGTCCCCTAGATCTACTGGTGTCTTCTTTTATAGATTTAGGGCCTAATCCAGCAACGAGAGAGATTCAAAGAGACTTTGCTAAAATTGCAAGTATATGTCTCAAAGCTCGAAGAAGTACGGTTGTAGCAGGGACGGAGTTTAAGTTTGATCGGAGTCATTTGTATGCTCAGCTTGCAAAAACTTCAGCAAGAGTTGTTCTGATTGTGGGGTTGAGTGGTATGGGGATTTGTTCAGCGACAACAGCCGCAACGCTTCCTAATCTTCCTGGTGATACACTCTCTCGTGCTTTCATAAAATCTGGAATGGAGCATCAGCTCGTACAAGATTCTTGTCGAAGTCAAAGTCCCTCTGTGACTCGACTTGTACCAAATTTGGAAGACCACCTTGTGGAGAAGTTACCTGAGCTAGGCCGATTGTTTGTGGAAGCAGCACAGGAAGTTGCCCCGAAAGTCGCTTTAATTGCAGGAGTCAGTCAAATTATAGCTCGGACGGGGATGGAGCATAGGATAGTCTCGTTTGTCTTTATGATACCTCGCTTCTTGCTGAGGGCTCCCATGAGTTCCATCAACTCTATGCGAATCAACACGGCTCTTTTGGCAAGAGATTCTGGTTTTCGCTTCTACACAGCCGCTCCCATTGCAATGTTTACCTCTATAAGTGCAGTTCTTATAAAGACATGGGCCACAGTTCTTATTTTATCGACAGTCTCCAAATTTTCGATAGATAGCATGTCGATGTATCTTGGATTACATCCCCAAAAAAGTGCTTGCAAGTATGAGGGGTTTGAAGAAGCAAGCGATGATAGTGACGAACTTTAAATTCTAGATTTGTTTAGTTCTTTGATCTGTTTTGCTTGTGGGTTTTTGAAGAGGCCGGCGCCACGGTCGGCACCTCCCATCCTCTTTCGGTCGCAATGCACTGGGAGAATTTCACATCATCTGATCGCGACCTCAACCCGGACGGGACCTTCCACCCTGCTGCCCTCTTCAAAAATCAAGAAGCTTTTACGTGAAAAATAGGAGCCTGTAAGTGTCAGTACTTATTCGAAATTACTTAAAAATATTTGTAAACTTGAAAAACTAACCAGGTTTCTGTAGAATCACGGTCATGAGCTATTTACGTAACATTCTACTGATCTTGTTTTGCTGGACGCTTGGCAATAGTGTACTCGCTGCAAGCACTGCCTTACTCCAGTCTGATGATGACGCAAGTTACACTGATCCTAGACAGCCAAAGATCAAAGCTAATTTCGAGCTCAAGGTAGACAACAAGTTTGATCTTCAGTCTTCAGTATCGCCTTCACCAGCAATTCTAGTCGAAAGAGTTTTAGCTATAAGATCTCAGTTCTATTGCTCTGAGTATTTCTATCCGTATCATCCGGGTTTCAAAAAACAATATCTCTTCATATTTTCAGGCACAAGTCCCCCATCTGTCTCCTAAACACAATTTTTTCCAGCTGAATTAAACTTGTTTTTGCACGCATTGCAAGCAATGCAGCAGTGCATGGGAGACCTCATTATGAATTTTAAGAAAATAAAATCAGAACTTATATCTTTTATCAGTATAGTGCTTTTGATCTGTGCGTTTAAATCTACATTCGCAGCAAACTACACTGTAATAAGCGGATCCATGAAACCAACTATTGAAATTGGAGATAAGCTTTTCGTAAACAAGATGGCTTATGACATCCGGATACCTTTTACAAAAGCACGACTTTTTGAACATACTGCTCCTGAACGAGGTGATGTCATTGTTTTTGAATGTCCATATGATCCATCGATGACCTTTGTGAAACGCCTCATCGGACTGCCAGGAGATCTCATAGAAGTCGAGAATGGCTTTATCGCAGTCAATGGTAAGCCTCTGAAGATCTCGGTTCAAGATCGGAAAACTCTCAGCAAAGTATTAACTACTGGGGGCTTCTACACGGAATCTTTGGGCGTGAAAAACTATACAGTGAGGCGTGTACCGACCAAAGCTGGGTTTGCGTCTGTCAGCACTCGTGTACCTGCTGGGCATTACTTTGCTATGGGTGACAACCGCGATGAGAGTGGAGACAGCCGTAGCTGGGGCTTTGTTCCGAAAGAAAACCTGTGGGGTAAAGCAAAGTTTATTTACTTGTCGTTCGACTGGCCTAAGTTCCATTGGGAACGAATCGGGAACCTTCTGTAACCGCTTGCTTGGCATAACTTCGATAATAGTCATAAGCCGTAAAATAAACTCGTATGTTAGCATGAGATCGCCTGACCGCCTTCGTTTCACTTCGGCGTGGGGGGATGACGAACTTCGATAATAGTCATCCCCACGCCGAAGGCCGAGGCTAACGAGGCTGTTAGGCGGTCAGGGCAATGTCATTCGGTTAAGGCAAGATACCCCTCGACTTCGCTCGGGGTGACGTTCTCGCAACTAGCTAAATGCCCGTCACCTCGAGCCCATTCGACTTCGCTCAGGGCAGGCTCCGTCGAGAGGTGTCGAGCTAAATAGAGCAGACGATTAAGGAATTCTGCCTTAACCGAATGACATTGGCGGTCAGGGGATCTCTGCTAAAATAGAGGTCGAGTGTGTCGACGGGCAAAGCCATCCTACTCAATCTCTTGGCTGGGCTAAGTACCCCGACCCATCAATTCGATCCTAAAATTCGATCCTAATATAATGGGGAGACAGTCAATGCTTACTGGTTTAGGGAAGATACTCATCCTACTTGGTTTCATGCCTACTATATCTTGTGTCACTGCTCGCAATAAACCGGCAAGTGAAGAAACAAAACCACCTTCAGGCCACAAGAGCAATCCTGCAAACAAAGGAGACTCTCCCAACGATGTGGCTCACGCTCGCTTTTTAGAGGATCTCTATAAACGGATCATGAAATTCACTCCCAAGTACGCGGACGTTGATCTTGCACATCATCCCATTCCTCCAGGTGATTTGCTAGATATAGGTGGATACAAAGTCTACATACACTGCACTGGAGAGCCCGGAAAAAGTGGCAAGACTGTCGTTATCAATACTCAGGGCTGTCTTATATAAATCCAGCCAATTACAACATCCTGTAACTTCAGGTATAGTCAGCGCTTACTTTAAGAGGCGTTGGAGGTTGTATGGCTGGTGGTGCGCTGATGCAGGAAGATTTGA
>JAGNWK010000100.1 GCA_017985985.1 Oligoflexales bacterium | reverse complement strand
TTTAGTCTTCGCTACTCACAAGCCTATCTTAATGAGAGATCAGCCCTCGCTATTTCCAAGACCCTGGCTTTGCAAGAACAAGACTATGAATGGAGCAGCCTGCACCCATTCTTTGATAATCTCATTCTCGAGGGTTGGTTGTTACATCAGGCTGAAAAAATTCTGCACATAGACAAACTTGATCGCTTTAGTCTGCTGATGGCAACCGGTCGTTATCCTATCGGGGCGGTTTCTGTGGTGCCACTTGATCCTAAAGGATTTGAAATTCCAGATCCCCAAGATCTTCTAAGAAAGCAGGAACAGCAAGAGGCCTATAAACTATCTTCTCCTTTTGCAGAGTTTTGTCCGAGTTGCTTACTGCCCAGTACAGATGGTTTCATGCATGGACCTTGCGCTCAAAACTTATGGGGTTCGAGGAGGCAGGTCTCGATAGTGCTCGATAAAGAGAATCCGTTAGCAAGCTTTTCCGCGACTATTCACGGGGGGTCTATTTCAGGAGCACAGAAAAAGGGGCTCTTCTATTTTGATACCAAAGATTCTAGCCTAGTTCCGGGGCCTAGAAACTCAACGCATATTTTGAAACCAGAAGGAGACTTTCCCGAACTTCCTGCCAACGAACATCTCACGATGGCTATAGCGCAAAGTCTAAAATTCAAGGTCCCATCTTTTTCGCTTTTAAAAGCTGAACATCTTGGTCTGGTTTATATCATCAAACGCTTTGATAGGACTTCCTCAGGGGCCTTGTTAAAAGAGGATATGGCCCAACTTCTGCAGGTTCCCAGTGAGAGCAAGTATCAAGGCAGTATGGAGCGAGTTGCTAAAACATTGACTAAGTTTACAGCAAGATTAGATCTCAACGACTTCTTTCGCCGTCTCCTCTTCTGCTATGTGACAGGTAACGGAGACATGCACTTGAAAAACTGGGCTATCTTAGAAGATCAGGATAGAGTTGGTGAGATGGGTCTTAGCCCCTGCTACGATTTGCTCAATACGAGGGTAGCTTTACCAAGCGAAAAAGGGGACATGGCCCTTAGCTTCTTAGGAAAGCACACTAAACTAAAGGCTTCTTATTTTCGTAAATTTGCCTTGAAGGAACTGGGCTTAAACGAACGCTACCTTGATTCGATTTTTGCAGAGCTTCCCTACTGGCAAAGTACCATCGAAACGATGATCCCTCATTCGGCCCTCTCTCCTTTGTTGAAGAAAAATTATTTGAAGATTTGTCGTGAACGTTTTAATGGTTTGAAGTAGTTGATCTTTCTTTACACAATCTTCTTGGAGCTGCTTCGTTAGGCCTATATCTAACTAAGTGAAAAATTTCTTGGGGATAATCTAGATCTGCATATAGCTCTTCAATATATTGAAGAGGGTCTGCAAACTCGTTTCTTCTTTCTTATCTGAAAGCCAAAAAAATAAGCTCCCAAGGTTCCTAGTTGCTTGATCACCGCCTTTGAGGAAACCTAGCGGCCCATTGTTATATGTTCTTTATAATAAGTCCGAGCATTATTCATCGTTTTGCTTTGACCGACTCCTTCTCTAATTAGACTTTGAGAGGTGTTTATGATCAGGATTTAAGCTACGATTCGTCGATCTATCGAAGAGGTCTGGGCACTGTGGACCAATCCCGTTCACATCCTCAAACAGCTGCCCCCCCCTAGATTAAGCAACAAACTGGCTCATCAGCTCTTTTGCTGAGCTCTGATAGCTTAAACGTCCGTGTTCGACTCGGACAAGTTGCTCGATTCTATCGGTGAAAGCTTCCTCCGGTTCCTCTTCTGATGAAAACTCTGCAGGAAGAACTTTAATCGTGATCATCGCTCGATTGGGGCAGAGGCTGCCTTTTTTGAGAAGATGGCTGGTGCCATGAAGAATGACTGGCACAATGGGGAGCTTAAGTTGCTTAGCAAGGATGAAGGCCCCAGCTTTGAATTTTTGGGGTTGCCCTGCTGTCGATCTGGTCCCTTCCGGGAAAAAAAGCATGGGGGTTGATTCTTTGAGGATCTTTGCACTTCTTTCGAGGGCTGTACGGCGACTGTTGCGGTCTTTGCGATCGACAGAAACATAGCCAGACCACTTCATAGACATCCCTATCCCTGGAAGCTTGAACATCTCTGCCTTGGCTAACCATCGAAACTGCAGTTGGAGCAGATAGATAGCAAAAATATCAGAAGCACTTTCATGGTTGGCTACCATGATAAAAGGCAAGCGCTCTCGAAAACCTTGGCCGTCAACGTAACCAGGTAAGTTTTCTTTGCCGATGATCCGTACTCTCCAGCCAGGAGTCAGACGAAAAACAGTCTGTCCCCATTGACTGGCGATCATATGCGCTTCATCTGTTGTGCAGCGCAGTAGCTTAAATTTGGCAAGAAGCTTTTGTAGGGCAAGTTTGGAATAAAAGAAGAGAGTTATGCTTGAAACCATGCAAAAAAAGACAACACTCTTAACGGTCTGCCAGGGTTTACTCACTGCTGACTTCCTTTATCTTTTTTTCAGTCTCAATTTTTTTGCAGGGGAATCAGCTGGGAGTTTCCCCTGACCCTCGTTGTTGGGAGGCTCTTATTTCCTAACCCTTCCTTGCTGGGGCTTGCTGCTTACTGAGCTGGGGTGTGCAGCGCTCGTTCTTGAGCGTTGGGCTGGTTTAATACCAGCTGCTTAGGAGTGGAACCGTGATTTTTGAGGTGGTTTTTTCTTTTTTTTGCTGACTTTGCTTTTCTTATAGCGCGACGTTCCATAACTTTTTTTGTTGGCGAACCCATGGGCCCTATCCTCTCTTTTATCCGAAAATTATCTTAAAAAACAATCTAAAGCCTTACCTAAGGACTGGGAATCATATATGATCGGGCGAGTTAGAGCAATCTTTATGGCGTGTTCTATGAAACAAATGGAGTGTGATAAATATGCGACAATCTCTCGACAATAGCTTTTTGGGTAGGGTGTCCATCTATTTCTGCAGTGTATTTCTACTGCTTATCATATCTTTTCAACAACTTGGAGCCGAGTCCATCTCTACAGCCGACTCCGGGGCGAGTTCCTACAGCCCGCCTTCTTCCCCCGAGCTTTATGATACAGAAGTTCCGCTGACAGAAGAAAAGGCCGTGCCTGTCAAGAGTGGCGGTCACGCTGACCTTGATTTCAGTCTCGGGAAGAGCTCTGGGGCTGGCGGCGGGCCAGCTTCTGATGCCTCCTATGGCCTTGGTCTTGGTGTCGGGTATTTGAAGCATTCTGCCAATTTTTCCTTCGCTGATTTTGGGATCAAATTAACCACCGGGTATTTGGGGAGTGAGCTTGCTGACGTACCGGTGAGAATCGGCTTGTTGGGCTATTTTGCCCACGGTTATGCCATATCAAAAGGACTCTACGGCATGTGGAGTATAGAAGCTGGTTTAAGCCGTGTAGGATATAAAGAAAACTCCTCTACAAGTATCAAGAGTAAGGACGATGTTGTCGCCTTTGTTTGGGGTCTTGGTTATGACTTGCTCACCCCCATGACTAAGCAGCTGCAGTTCGTAGGTGGTCTGCATTTTCAGCAGCACTCTTTCCGTGTGAAAGAGCTTGAAAAAGATGGGGTCACCGTCCCCGGAAGTAAGTCGGTTACCCTCAATAATCCCCATTTTAAGCTAGGTCTTCGTCTCGCTCTTTAATGAGTTCGGTGGGTTTGCTGTTTTTCCTAAGAGTAGGATATCGGATGAGTTCAGTTAACCCTGAAGAGATTCAGGACACCATCAAGATAGATTCCAGCTGGAAAGAAGTCCTCTTCGAGGAGTTCCAAAAGCCCTATATGCAGAGTCTTAAGAATTTTCTCGTTCAGGAGAAAAGACTTGGGAAAGTGGTGTATCCGAGGGGAGACGAGATCTTCTCTGCTTTCAACTTGACGTCTTTCGAGAAGGTGCGTGTGGTCTTGATTGGGCAGGATCCCTATCATGGGCCGGGTCAAGCTCATGGCCTCAGTTTTTCCGTCAAACCTGGAGTCCGTCTTCCACCCTCTCTTCAGAATATCTACAAAGAGTTAGCTGCTGATCTTGGTGTCTCAGCACCCCAACAAGGCTTCTTAGAGCCGTGGGCGGCACAGGGGGTGCTACTTCTCAACGCGGTTTTGACGGTTGAAAACGGCAGTCCAGCTTCACATCAGAACAGGGGCTGGGAGATTTTCACTGACGCTGTGGTCGACGTCTTGAATAGAAAGCGGGAGAACCTAGTTTTTCTACTTTGGGGATCTTATGCTCAGGCTAAGGGAGCTAAAATTGATGGGACAAGGCATCTCGTTTTACGTTCGGCACACCCTTCCCCCCTCTCTGCTTATCGTGGATTTTTTGGATCTAAACCCTTTTCAAGAATCAACTCACATTTGCTTGAGCATGGACAGGCGTCCATCAACTGGTCTCTATGACAAATTCTCAAACAGGCTGGAGGAGAATTCTTAAAGAGGGGGAAGACCCTCTTTAAGGCAGGAAAGTCCCCTAATCTACGGCATGGGAACAAAGGTAGCTTGAGCAGTCGCAAGAGAAGACTTTGTAGTCGGCTTTGAGGCACTTCTGTTTAAAGTTTTCTTGCATGGACTTAAGATCTGTAGGGGCTTCTGCTTCGGGATCTTGCTCTGAACGGGCTTGCTGAGAGCACTGAGAAAGATCTTCGGCAGCATAGCAAGATCTGGACTCCCCGTAGAGATTATAGCCAGTAAAAGATGTTTTTAGTAGCGGGGGCTGATCGTGAAGACGTACCCTCTTTGCGCAGGAACCTGCGAGAGGGCACAACAAAAGTAGAGTCAAGATGAGATGAAACAAGTTTCCACTTTTTGTTGCACAATCCATTTCTTCTCCCCCTTCGTAAAAATGCTTGGTCTTACTTCAGCTACGCTGGAAAGAAATCCTCCAACTATAGGTCACTCTGCTGCTCGTTATTTGCTTGAACTTCGGAAGCCTGAACTTCGGAAGTCTGAGTGTTGAATAGAATATACAGATTGATAATATGGCTGAATATATCCCAAATAGATAGGGCTTGGAATACTCGACGCAACTGTCCTTCCTCGTTGTAGCGAACCTTGAATACTTTCGTTTGAGCAGCTATTCCCCATAGATTGAAAGCCAATAAGCCTAGAAAGGGGAGGGAACCTAGATGAGGGTGGATCTCTGCTACAGAGGAATTTCTTCCCCCGCTGTGTTTATGGGGAGAGATAAGGGAGGGAAAGATGACGCCGAGTACGTGAGTTCCATGACAGACCAATTCAAGCACTTCCCAACCTGAATCCCAGAAAGCTCCTCGTCCATTCTTCCAGAGATAGTTTGCGGCAGAGACGACACCAGCTACATTAATAATAATACCGCCCAGAGGCAAAGTGAGCAGTGCTAAGTTCGATAGAACGGTCCCCTGTTCTGCTGCGGGGGGTGTTTGAGTCGCCTGATGCTCGTGCTCAGGTGTCTGTGCTCCGTAGGCATTATTTATGTGGAGAATACTGCACAGGGGTAAGAGTAAACAAACAAAAATAAATTTTCTTAACATCGACAACCTCAACTTCAAAAGACTTAAAAGATTTAGCTCCCGTCCCTTGTTGTGTAGTCGACTTATCTAGGCTTGGAAAGTAAGACTTGTAGAATCTATGGACGGCGATGAGAATAGTTATCAAAATCAATTAAGCACAAGTAAGGGGGGAACAAGCTGCGCAGATCCCCCAGGTCCCCCCTCCTTGCCACAAGCTCAGATTACTCATTTTGTTTGGAGAGGCCTTCCGTTGGAACAACCCGCATAGCAGACCAGGCAGGGTAGAGTCCGGCAAGGCTGGAAACGATGATGGCAACTAAACAAGCTCCAAGGTAGACACGAGGGTCGTACTCGATGGGAAGCTTAGCGAGAAGATAGATGTCCGGGAGATCGATAAACGGATAATTACTCAAAAAGTAGGAAATAAGCAGAGCAAGAACGAGCCCCAAAACTCCACCGATGAGACCCATGAGGGTACTTTGCTTTAGAAAAATCGCAAGAATCTGACGATTGCTCGCCCCCAGCGACTTCAAGACAGAGATATCCCTTTGTTTCTGCGAAACAAAAATGAACAGAGTGGCGAGGATATTGAAGCTTGCTACGAAGGCCACTAGGGCCACTATGAAAGCTATGATCGTTCTTTCATTCCGCATAGCTTCGAAAATATTATGGTTGTAAGACTGCCACTCCTTCACAGAAAGATCGTAGCTGTCGTTCATTTTTTGGGCTATTTCCGCACTTTTATTGGGATTTTTAAGGCCGATTTCAAGCCCGGTGACGAGGTTGTCGTCCATGTTGAGGAGCTTCTGAGCAGCGGGAATACTGAGCAGAACTAGCTTACTATCGTAGTGGTGGAGGCCGGAGTCATAGACTCCAAGAATTTTGAAACGTATCAGGTCCCCCAGACTCCCCTCTCCAGATTTTGAATCCGCTGAGGCTACTGGTGAGATTAATTCAACCACATCGCCGATTTTGGCGTTCATGATAGACAGTAATCTTCCCCCGACGATGATCCCCGGGGTATCTGGGAGCCCCCGTTTCTTTAGGGGTACTTCTTTTGCTAGCTCATCAAGCGCAGAAACAGGACGGACGAGTGCCTGCAAAGGTTGCACCTGTTCCCGTTTTTCTGGATCTATCCCTCTGACCAGCACTGCGTGGATCAGGTGATCTTTTCGTCCCATAGTTTCAGCGTGAATAAAAGGTGAAAAACCGAGGATTTCTTTCCCAAAATCCCGGTTCATCATCTTCACCCACTCTTCGTGCTGCCTCATTCCAGCTGGGAAGCGATAAGCAAGCACGTGGGCATTGGCAGCTAAGAACCGATTTCTCAACTCATCTTCAAAGCCATCAATGACGGAGAGAACCACGACCATGGTTGCAACCCCAATAGCTATACCAAGAATGGCCAGGGTCGTGATCCAGGATACGAAACGATTTGCTTTGTCGGCCTTGAGATACCTGATGGCCATAAAAGAACTAAAATTCATCAGTCAAGCCTTCCATATTAGGAAACGGCGGATACCCGTCTTCAGGGGTGGTAGTTGACTTTCAATTACCTCAACCAACGAGCAGCTTCCATCGCATAATAACTTACGATGGCGTCGGCCCCTGCTCTTTTGAAGCACTGCAGGGTTTCGAGTACACAGCGTTTTTCATCGATCCAGCCCCTATCTGCAGCAGCCTTTAGCATGGAGTACTCCCCGCTGACTTGATAGGCCAGAGTTGGCACTTTGAATGTTTCTTTGAGGCGAGCGAGGACATCGAGGTAGGGAAGTCCTGGCTTAATCATGATCATGTCTGCTCCTTCTTGGATATCGAGAGCGGCTTCATGAAGAGCTTCGTCGCTATTGGCTGGGTCCATCTGGTAGGACAATTTGTCGGCTTTCCCAAGAGCTTTGGCAGACCCTACAGCGTCTCGAAACGGTGCATAAAAAGCCGAGGCATACTTCAAGGTATAGGCCAGGATCATAGTCGAGCTAAAATGGCTCTGATCCAAGCCTTTTCTTATCATGCCTATGCGGCCGTCCATCATGTCGGATGGAGCTACGATATCTGCTCCGGCAGCTGCATGGCTGAGTGCTTGTTTCACAAGAACATCAATGGTCTGGTCATTAAGCACATAACCTTTTTCATTGATCAGTCCGTCCTGGCCATGGCTGGTGTAGGGGTCAAGAGCCACATCTGTAATAATCCCAAGCTCGGGGAATCTCTTTTTTATTTCATATACTCGACTTGGGACGAGGCCATCTGGATCATAAGCCGCCTCGGCTCCTTCAGTTTTCTCGTTTTCCGAGACGACGGGGAACAAAACAAGGGCTGGTATTTGGAGTTCGAGGCAGGCCTCTGCTGTTTGTAGGAGCTGGTTTAGCCCTAATCTACAGATACCAGGCAGAGATGGTATCTGCTCTAGGGCATCGTCCTCATCTATCATAAAAGCAGCCTGGATGAGGTCGTGGGCTTGAAGGCTAGACTCCCTCATAAGGCTGCGAGAAAAGGGGAATTGGCGCATACGCCGCATACGTTTTGAAGGAAAAGATGAAACGTAGGGAGTAGGTTTATGAGACATCATTTCGTGAAACATAGTGAGGTTCTTTCTATGAAGGGACGTCTGTTTTTTGTCTGTATTCTGTTCCTCTCTGCTCGGGAGTCTGTCTCTTTTGGGGGTGAGTCTGATCGGGACAATGTGCTCAACCACTCTGACAGTGAGATCGATCCTGGAACGCATGAAAATTTGGGTAAGGATGCAGCCATGCTGAACATTCCGCTGCAACTCGTATCCTATCAACTAAATCCTTCTCAAGCGGATAGAAAAGGACATCACTCAGCAGAACATCTTCCCGAGCGGGTGCTCTCATACAAACTTAAAGCCACCCTTAACAGACCCAACCATTTCTATCTAGAGGGTTATCACGTGACAACAACGGCTTTGTATTGGATGGAAAAAGATCGCGGGCAGGGACAGGTTCCTCGATCGCTGCGACTTAAAGTCAATGTTTCCAAAATGTTTGGTTCAGAGCTGGAGGAAGATCTCGGATCCTTCATCGTCCCTGGCAAGGTGATCCTCGACAGTTCAGATCCTCTTAACTTGAAGTTTGAGGGTGACGGGGACCAACTTTTTAAAGATAAATTCTCTCGGCCCTTGCTACGGGCGACGATCCATGGGTTGGAGGTGCCATGAGCCTGTTTCTGAGAAGAAGATGTTTCGTCTTGCTTCGAAATTCTGCTTGATATATGTTTTCAGGACCTTTTTATATCAGGATAGGAATCGATGAAGACATCCAGTATAACCACTCTGAATTTCAAGAAAAATTGGCATCAAGTTGATGCAACCGATCAGACTCTTGGTCGTCTAGCTGTGCAGATTGCCCGTCTTCTCAGAGGTAAGCAC
>JAGNWK010000099.1 GCA_017985985.1 Oligoflexales bacterium | reverse complement strand
ACTGAGTTTGAGCTGAACTCGCTAGTTTGGAAGGATGAAAAGATCAGTTTTCTTCGGTTTTCTGGAGATCAGATTTTGGCGGTGACGAAAAACTTAAGGATAGGGGCAAAAGGCGGTATAATTGGAGTATTGAAAAGTGCCATTGTTTTTCCTATCTTCTGTTCAAGCGGTCATGTCATGTGTGGTTTCATGCAATTACCACGTTGGTACTGGGATGAAGTCCTTCAAGTCTTTAGATTCAAATGATTATTTATTGGTATATTTACAGGTGATTTGAGATAAAATCAAACCGTCACGATAGTAAGATGGGAGATAAGATGAAGCTAGGATATGCACTTTTTTATGTGGACGATGTGGAAAAGACCATGGACTTCTACTTGTCGGCTTTTGGCATTGAAAAAGGTTTCTTGCATGAAAGTAAACAATACGGCGAAATGGTCACTGGTGAAACCAAAATCGGGTTTGTTCAACACGAGACAGCGGGATCACATGGATTTGAATATGAGAGATCTCACTCAACACATAAACCCTTCGCTTTTGAAATTGGCTTTGTCACAAAGGATGTCGAAGTCGCGTTTAAAAAGGCAGTCAACGCAGGGGCAGAGGCAATTAGCGCCCCAAACACGAAGCCTTGGGGACAAGTCGTGTCTTATGTTCGGGACTGTAACGGATTCCTCGTTGAAATCTGTTCCCCAGTGGGTTGAGTTCTGTGAAAGTAAAGCAAGCCTGTGAGGCAAGCCATCGGAGAAACTCATGAAACCAAGCAAGAAAATTTTACTGAGTGCTGCTTTGAGTGGTCTTTTTGCAGCATCATGCGCAACCCCTGGTCCATCCTCTGATTCTAGCCCGATGGGGGAGTGCCATAGCATCAATGGCTGCAAAGGAAAGGGTGAATGTGGTGGTAAAGGTCATGCCTGTGCAGGAAAGAATGAGTGCAAGGGTGTGGGTTGGGTAAAGATGTCAAAAGCTGACTGTGATGCAAAAAAAGGCAAGTTTGTTGAATCAAAGATGTAGTTTTATGCAAGACTCTTCCTTCAGTTTTTGCAAGCCTGGCGCTGGACTCAGATCAGTTCATTTTCCAGAGCTTGAAGAGCGTCCGCCAAAAGTTATCAAGTGGTTTGAGGCTCTCAGTGAAAACTATCTTGATACTTTTGGTCGGCCACTTAAAATACTTGAAATGATTCGTAAAGATTTTCCCATAGCCT
The DNA here is from genome assembly GCA_017985985.1 of Oligoflexales bacterium. Classification (GTDB taxonomy): domain Bacteria; phylum Bdellovibrionota_B; class Oligoflexia; order Oligoflexales; family Bog-1112; genus JAGNWK01. The sequence goes on along the minus strand of JAGNWK010000099.1, from coordinate 7,697 downwards.
TGCATGGGGTCTCCTTATCGATTGGTTCTGCCCATGGGCTTGATAAGGGATATCTTAGTAAACTGAAGGGACTGATTGACACCATTGATCCATTTATCATCTCCGATCATCTATGCTGGACAAGCACGGCGGCAGGTAATACTCATGATCTATTGCCCCTTCCGTATACGGAAGAGGCTCTACAACTCCTCATTGAACGTATTGACGAAGTTCAAAATTTTCTCAAAAAACCTATAGTTCTTGAAAATCCATCGAGTTACATGACCTTTAAGCACAGCACTTACTCTGAATGGGACTTCTTAAAAGCTATTTCAGACAAGTCCGGAGCAAAGATATTGCTTGACATGAATAATGTCTATGTAAGCTCTGTAAACCATGGTTTTGATCCCTATAAGTACTTGAATGCAATTCCAGGTGACATTGTCGCTCAAATTCATCTTGCTGGTTTTACAGATATGGGCACCTACTTATTTGACACACACTCGAAACCTGTACACACGAAAGTGTGGAACTTATTTTGTCATTATATCCAGAAAAATCCCCAAATTCCCTTTATGGTTGAATGGGATGACAACATCCCCTCCTTAACAGAACTTGAAGAAGAGCTAAGCAAAGCCGTCTCGATTTGGGAAAAGTGCCATGAAAGTAAGGGGAGCACGCCTTGAATTTAAGAGAGCTGCAAGATCAGTACTACAGACATATTGTTTGTGGAGAGCCTCTTGGAGACGCCTCTGACTTAATCATACCAGGTGGGCTTTTAAATTCAGTTTCAGAGGCAATGACCATACATAGTAAAGGTTATTTTGCTCGGCTAACAGAGGCTCTAGGCGAACTGTACCAAGCGGTATGGTTTGTTTTGGGAGATGAACTGTTTTTTTCAACTTGTAAAAAATATATACAAAGACATCCTTCTCACACGTATAATCTTTCTCTTTATGGCCATAATTTTCTTGATTCCTTAGTGGAAGAAGAACTGGCTCATGAATATCCATTCTTAAAGTCTATTGCAGAATTCGAACTGGCTTTCGCTCATATATTTCATGAAAAACAAGATAATTCCGTATTAGCTTCAGAGCTTTACTTTCAAATTTCACAAAACTTAAATTGTAAGATTAAATTTTGTCAAACTGTGAAATTTTTATCATTTGATTATCCAGTGTATAAAATTTGGCAAGCCTGTAAGGAAGAAAACGTTGATCAGAGACTGGATTGGAATGAAAAATCCTATCTCTGTCTTTTTAAAAATGAGGAGAAAGTATTCATTCGCTCTTTTGAAGAAAATGAATTTTTGATTCTTCTTGCGTTACATGAAGGGATGTCACTCCAAGACATCCTCGAAGATTCCAGATTCCAGCAAGTTGACCCCAATACTGTTCAGTCTTTTTTTAAGTGGTTAGCTTCATCAGGAGTCGTAGAGACACTTTATGAAAAGGATCAAAAAGATCCTTCCCCAAATCGTCTGGATTTTTAACTTGCTTGATGCACGATCAGACTTTTTGTCCCCTCAATATCTCCATAGAAAATCAGCATGAAAAGCCAGGCCGTCATATCGCAACTGCAAGTTGGCGAGAGGTGCATTTTCCGATGGTGTGGAGAAAGCAAACGCTAACGAGGTGATCGAGCCTATTCCTAACCGCCTCAAGGCGTCGACAGGTCGCTTGTCATACATTCCAATTGCTAAAGCTGCCAAAACTTGCTCCGTAAACATAAATGTGATGTGACGAAATGATTGGCGTCGTCGCACCTCCATTTTCGTCAAGTGTAGGAGAGTGGGGTTCTCAGTCCATTCGTTTTCGCTAGCATAAGCCACGGGTAGTGGGTTGAAGAGTACGCTTAGCAAACCAGACCCGGACGTTAGTAGGCTAAGCCTGGCATCAAATTTTTGCTGTGGACTGGATTTGTGTGAAGTGGCCATCAAACCATTAAGAGCCAGGGACGAAGAAAAAACAGCTGTCCAACCTGCCTGCCAATAAAACGAGTGTTGCACGTAACTCTTATCCGAATACGAATCAGCACGAGACATTTGCGGTATAGCCAGCAGTACAAAAAACCAGAGGAGACGTGTACAAGTTCTAAAATTCACTTGCGACCTTCCTCCTAAAATAGTCAATGGTACGAACGTAATCCCAATCCTTCTCGAGGCTGTGGCAGTCAGAGCAGCCAGTTCGGGCGCCTGTTGTTCCAGAAAATGACAGATTCCCAATGCTGCCGGTTGCTTCGGCGTAGCTCCAGTTTGCATTTTCGTTATCAAAACCCGCAGATTTTTTCCGCATGAAGTATACTTTTGAGGCATTCTTAGCACTCGTATCACGGTTCGCCACTACGGCTTTAGCAATAACGGCATTCTCAGCGAAAGGCAGTGCCTTCTCGCCAGTAAAATAAGGTTTGGCAATATCGTTAAAGTAAACTCGTACGGTTTGACCAGAGTGTCCGGAGCTGGCAAATGCTACGTCGCCTTCAAGGACGGGGGTCCAGCTTGTGAACTCGGTTATCAGGCTCGCCGAAAAGTCAGCTTCCAGCGAGGGTGCGGTGACACTGTTATCCTCCGACCCACAAGCTGCAAGTAGGCAGTATAGTAGTATAAGTTTAATTCGGCTTAGGTGAGACGACATTCGAGACCCTCCAAGTAGACTTTTACCAAAAAAACTTGCCTTTAAGAGGACAGGAAAAAAGTGCGATACTTTTTCTTACTACAATTATATCGTCTTTTTCCCTTACACTTAACTTTCAAGCCACCGGCAAAATCTGATCTCGAGAAAACGGCAGAACACGGATCTTGCTGTCCTTCTAAACTAACGAATTCATCTCAAACTCAACGAACCTTGTTCTTGGGCTGGGCATGACGGGCCTAGTACTACGGGCCTAGTTCTATTCCTAGCAGGTTCTTTGACTCCGACAACAACCGTCATTCAGTAACAGGGGGGTCCTCTACCGTCCTCAACTCCTCTACCAAGCTCTTGCAAGTCACCTGAACACCTTCCTTCTCCCAGACTGCCAGACCCCCACTGACAGCCCTCTCCAGGTCACTGCCTGGCATGATGGGATGGTTCTATGCTCTGGCCATGGGACCTCTCACACACAAAATCTATGAGAGACGTAAACCTGAAGAGACTCTCCTCTACCAAACTCTTGCAAGTCACCTGAACACCTTCCTGGCCCATCTTGCTGCAGATGGCAAAGCTATACCCAAGCATGTAGAGAAAGAACTATGGGCCTTTCTAGAGTGTGGGGTCCTGGCTTACGGGTTTGTCCGGGTTAAGTGTGCGGATTGCACGCGGGAACATCTGCTAGCGTTCTCATGCAAGAAGAGGGGTTTTTGTCCATCTTGTGGCGGCAAGAGGATGGCTGAGACAGCTGCCCATTTGATAGACAACATCCTCCCCTGCGTGAAGGTAAGGCAGTACGTGCTCTCGGTCCCCATCCCTCTCCGCTACTGGATGGCCTCAAGTAAAAAGCTGCTGGCAAAAGTACACAAGATTTTCACCTCCGAGGTGGAGAGCTTTTATGTGGATAAGGGAGCTAAGAATCGCAGTGGGTCCGTAACGTTTGTGCAAAGATTTGGATCTGCACTGAACTTAAATGTCCATTTCCATTTGTTGCAGATGGAAGGAGCCTATGAGGGCACTGGACTAGTGCCATAGATCTTGTTGAAACTAAAGGAAAAATTTGGCATAGAGGGTTCTGAGGAGACTTCTATGCTGGACCGCTGCTGCCCTGACTGCCGCTCTAAAGACTTTCGCTTTCGTCAAAGGTATATGACCAAACAAAATGGTACTCGTACCCTGTTCATGTGCCGGTCTTGTAAAAAATCATTCTCTGAAACGAGTTCTACTCCATCAGCAAGGCTAGCAACAGGACTAAGCAAGGTGGCTCAGGTATTGATGGCTCGTTCAGAAGGCATCGGTTTTAATGCGTGTGCACGTACCTTTGGAGTAGCTAGAGATACCCTGCGTAGCTGGGAACTGAGATTTTCATCGGTCAAAAAGCCCCTGTATCTCTACGCTCTCTGTCACGATTTTCTTAGACAGGTCATTGAAGGAGATGAGCTTTACACTAAGATACATCACAAGACAGCAGCATCTGACTCGGAAGGATGGACTGTTGTGCTGATGGAAAGAGCTTCTCGTTTTATCTGGCACATGGAGTGCGGGCGCAGGGATAAGCGCTTGTTCAAAAGAGCTATAAAAGCACTGGCGGCCATAGCCAAGAAAACTAAGCAAATAAAGCTGATAACCGATGGGGAGAAGCGTTATGGGACAACTCTCTTCGAAGTTTGTTCAGAGGTAATGAGAACCGGTAAAAAAGGTCGCCCAAAAAAACTTTACCCAAGGGTATGCGTATAGCACGCAAGAATAAAGGATCACGTACAGGGAAACGTGGACGTAAGCCCAGTAGGTATCAAAGACCCTGTCAAGAGCACCCCGAAACTGAGTCCTATATCGATCTTAAAGATATTCAAGCTAATCGCTTAGAGGCTACGAATGCGAGTATCAGAAGGTGCAATTCTACTTTTCGTAGAAAGACAAACACCTATGCGAAAGAGCCGAGGCACCTTCAGAGAACTCTTGATGTCGGGTGGATTATAAGAAACTTTGTCGTCAAACATTTTACCACCGGTATCGTACCTGCAGTCGCTCTGGCAATTGTTGATAAATCCTTTAAAATTGAGGATCTTCTACTGCTTCAGGTTCTTGTCAACTAGACTAGCCCAGTGCCGCTGAATAAGCTATTCACGCAGCTCTAGGTAACGTCTAACCTCATTCCTGGTTCGCAAAAATCCCTTGGTTTTGGAAGTAGATTGCTTTTGATTGGGCGGGACCTCCTCACTCAAGTTGTAGTTGTCCTTAGTTATTAAGTAACCTACGGTTCCTATCAAAACGGCCGTGGTGGCAAGCACTAGCACCCCCCCAACGAAAGAAAGTCGATTCTGGCTTTGTCTCTGTTGACCCGCAGCTCGTGCCTTTATTCTTGCTTCCTCTGAAGAAGTGGTTTTCTTACCCACTGGATCGGGTCTAGCAGGTGCCCTCTCCGCCTCAGCCCTCCTCTCAGCCTCGGATCTTACTTGCTCTTCAAACCGTTCTCGGATTTCCCTGAGAGCCCGCAAGTTCTCAGCTTCTTGTAGGGCTCTCTCCGCTGTCTCAGCCTCTGTCAGAGCTTGGGTGGCTCTTAAATGCCGATCTGCGATTTGTTTTTGTTTGATCTGTTCGAAGTCCCTGTACTCAGATTTCGCTTTCTCTACGCCATCAAAGTCTGTGGCTGTCCAAAGAGCCGATAGAAAATGTTGGATCCTCTCTCGCTCTGCTGGGTCTAGGTTGGGCTTGGAGAGTAACTGGGATTTATAGCTCTCTAACACCTTATTGATTTCGATGACTTTGAGAAATTGAAGCGCCTTGGCTTTTCGTTCGGGCGGCAGACTTTGAAATCCAGATTTAGAGAACTCGTGCTCTTCAAAAGTGGGGAAACCACTATTGGGGAGCTTGGCATCATAGGAGAGGGTTAAGTCGTAAGTGATATTAGCACGTGCTTGAACGAGGTCTATGATGGCTGGGTCACTTGTCACGTGGAATCGATCGATGGTGGTCGAGTAGTATAAGACTCCATTATTTACCCGTACATCGATAAAACCACCGATGATGTCATACATATCGACGTATCTTATAGACCAGCTGGAGCCCTCTAGGGTGACCTGGTTCAAAACTCGTTTTCGGTCTTCATAGTGAGTCATGTTGGTTAAACCAGTTGCACCAGAGATGCTAGAGACTCTGCTGCCGAAAACTGACGAAAAAGCCCTTGAGGCACTCTCCACCATAGAGTCTTGGGATTTACGACCTGGTTCCCAGCTGCACGTTGCTGAGTTGCAGGACTCGAATTCTACGCGCAATTGAGGGACTGGGGTTGCGCCATACAGAAGAGAGATCAATCTTGGATAGGTGTCAAACCCCCTGTGATAGCCCCCTGTTGAATTGGGTCCCCATAAGCCTTTGGCCTGTCCCTTCGATCCATGACCGGACAGTCGAACAAATAAATTGAGCGGGTTCTTACGAACTAAAATTTGAAATCGTTTGATTTTCCAAAAAAGATCGGGGTGGCTTGCTTTGATGCTCTCGAGATTCGTAACACGTTGGAGGACATCGATATCCTCCTTGAAAAAAGCGAGATCGAATTCCCCCGTGGGGCCTTCTAATGTTTTTGCGTCAATTCTGGTTTGTAATAAGACTGGATCTTCATTGAAAATCACGCTGATCTCTTTGGGGATCCATCTGTTATCTTCCCCCAGTGTCCCCTCACGATAGGCTGGACGTCTTGGAATGAGGACTTGTTCTTCAAATTTAGACTCGATGGTAGAAAAATCTTTGGATCTGTCTGTAGCTGCCCCTGACCCCAGAGCGTATGTGTAGTAAGTGCTATCCGGCTTACGGCCTAGGAAATAAAACTGGATGTCAGTTCCCCGGCCCGTGCTAAGTCCATATATAGGCTTGTTGATTGGAGGATATTTCCTTATCGCATACCCCTCAAATTCGACATAGGGGATACCTCCATAAGCAGTACGTTTCGTGACGTCTGGATTTCGAGATAAGGACTCGTAGAGAACTTCGAGATCAGACTCTCCGATAAGACCAAAGGACACCGCTGATGGCGAGGTCAGGCTGCGATCAATCTTTTGATCTGTCCCTCCTTGTTTTTTGCAATCGACCAGGACAAGGAGAAATAGACATACGAAGATGCTTTTCATGAGGGATATACCCAAAATTAAATAAAGATTATTTCTCTACTCCAACCACCCTGGCCCGGATCGGAAGAAAGATCTCTATCTTTGAATATAGCACCTACTTAGTCGACCCTGAAAAAGCCAAATTTTGACCGACAACTAGACGGTTAGATCAAATAATTCAGCCAAAAACAGGCTAAAAAGGCACTGGGCTATCGCCATAGATCTTGTTGAAAATAAAGGAAAAATTTGGCATAGAGGGTTTCAGAGGAGACTTCTATGCTGGACCGCTGCTGCCCCGACTGCCGCTCTAAAGACTTTCGCTTCCGTCAAAGCTATATGACCAAACAAAACGGTACTCGCACTCTGTACATGTGCCGATCTTGTAAAAAATCATTCTCTGAGACGAGTTTTACTCCAGCTGCAAGGCTAGCAACAGGACTAAGCAAAGTGGCTCAAGTCTTGAGAGCTCGTTCAGAAGGTATCGGTTTTAATGCGTGTGCACGCACTTTTGAAGTAGCTAGAGACACTCTGCGTAGCTGGGAACTGAGATTTTCATCGCTCAAAAAGCCCCTATATCTTTACGCTCTTTGTCACGATTTTCTTAGCCAGGTCATTGAGGGTGATGAACTTTACACCAAGGTGCATCACAACACTGCAGCCTCTGAATCAGAAGGGTGGACTGTTGTCTTGATGGAAAGAGCTTCTCGTTTCATCTGGCACATGGAGTGTGGGCGCAGGGATAAGCGCTTGTTCAAAAGAGCTATAAGAAGATAGGAAAAATTATAGCACTTTTCAATGCTCCAATTATACCGCCTTTTGCCCCTATCCTTAAGTTTTTCGTCACCGCCAAAATCTGATGAAGATAGGAAAAATTATAGCACTTTTCAATGCTCCAATTATACCGCCTTTTGCCCCTATCCTTAAGTTTTTCGTCACCGCCAAAATCTGATCTCCAGAAAACCGAAGAAAACTGATCTTTTCATCC
>JAGNWK010000098.1 GCA_017985985.1 Oligoflexales bacterium | reverse complement strand
GTCAATGATATCGGTAAGAATTTGAGATGGATTGGCGGGTGGATTTTTAAGCCAAGTTCCAATCGCCTTGAAAGAACGGATCACATCGGGGAGGGGATAAGCATTCAGGATAGAACCTGACATCCCACCGATCACGATCAAAAAAGCTGTGAATTGAATGATACTACCAACATGCCCCCCCTCGAGAATAAGCCCGATGAGAATACTTCCTATACCGACAAGGGGACCCAGTAAACTTGTAAGATCCATTCTAAATCCCTAGGAGAGAGTCAATGTCGACTCGGGATTGTGAGAGCTTTTTAAAATTTTTGCTTTATACTCGACGGTCTTTTGAACGAAGGTCTCCATTGGCTCTTGAACAATCAGAGAATCCCCATTCAAAAATAAGATCAAAGTATCAGGTATCATCTCGACATACTTGATGGTTTCGAGATTGACGAGAACAGACGCCTTATCTAATTTTGTAAGAAGAATCACGTTCAAAGCCTCCAGGTACTATGGTACGTTGCCAAAGTTCAGAATGTCAATGCGCGCAAGGAATATCACGTATGAATCTAGAATCACTTATTGCACACAGTAAAACAACTTCTCAGCACTTCGAACGTGTTCGGAGGTTTCTTTGACCTCCCTAGTAAGCAGTCTCAACTCAAAGATTTAGAAGCCCGCATCGAAGCAGACTCTGAATTTTGGAATGATCCCAAAACCTCTGCTGCGATTCTTCAAGAAAAAAAGTCGATAGAATCTCTCTTGCAGAAAATTGAGAAATTATCCCAACTGGAAAGTGACATCACAGCTGCCCTTGAACTTGGGACAGAAGAAGAATTCAGAGAAGAAGCCGAGCGATCCCTTAAGAGTCTAGAACTAGAAATCAAAGCTCTTGAAATAGCCAGTCTCCTCAAAGAACAAACCGACCGAACCTCTGCTCTTCTCACCATCAATGCAGGAGCAGGGGGGACCGAATCTTGTGACTGGGCGTCGATGATCCTCAGAATGTACCTGAGGTATTGTGAAAAAAAATCTTGGAACACTGAGATTCACGATATGCAAGAAGGAGAAGAAGCGGGGATCAAAAGTGCAACCATCGAAATCCAAGGGGAATATGCGTTTGGTTTGCTTAAAGCAGAGATAGGGGTCCATCGACTCGTTAGGATCAGTCCTTTTGATTCTAATGCCAAAAGACATACCAGTTTTGCCTCTGTCTTTGTTTCCCCCATCATTGATGACGAGATTGAGATCATCATCAACCCCAGCGACCTTCGAATTGACACCTATCGAGCGAGCGGATCCGGGGGACAGCACGTCAACCGAACAGACTCTGCCGTAAGGATCACCCATCTTCCCACCAACACGGTTGTCCAGTGCCAAAGTCAAAGATCACAGCATCAGAACAAAGACACGGCTATGAAGATGCTGAAGAGCAAGCTCTACGAAAGAGAGCTCGAAGAAAGAAGGAAAAAACAAGATGCCCTTGAGTCTTCCAAGTCAGACATAGGCTTTGGCAGTCAAATTCGGAGCTACGTCCTACACCCGTACAAAATGGTGAAAGATCACAGAACCGAACTGGTGCACCAAATCCCACAAGATATCCTCGATGGCGAACTCGACGCCTTCATTTATGAGCTTCTCACTCAAAAATAGCAGAAGAAATTCTGCAAGGAGGGGACACCTTGGTCTGAGCTGTTCAACTCCGCTAAGTATTCCGATTTCGCATTGCGAGGAGCCGGAGGCGACGAAGTAATCTTGTCTATACCCGGAGATTGCTTCGCTGACGCTCGCAATGACAGCAGTTTGGATCCTTTTTGTACTAAATTTACGCTTGTGTTATTGAAGGAGCCATATATGACGAGGACAGCTTAGTTCAGGGCAGGCTCCGTCGAATAGGTGCGCAGCTGGTTCCCCAAGAGAAAATTAGTTCTTGTGAGGGGCCTCTTGTTTCTTTGCCTCTTGCTCCAGTTTTGGTAACCAAGCTTTGAAGACTTGAACGAGACGGGAGTAGGGTTCTTCTGCGTCTTTTTCTATACCTAGCATTCTAAATACAAGTCGATGTTCAAGCTTTTTTTTCTGCTTATTGGCTACGACATGGATAAACTCATACTCCAAAGCGTCGAACACTACGGGAATTCTATTTTTCAGATTGTAATATTTAGGGAAGGATGAGCTGAACTGATGAAGATCCGTCGCATTGAGGGCAAGCTGAGAGCTCAGCTCATGTCGATTAGGGCCAGCATAAAAGATCTCACCAAGAGAGGCATCTTTTTTTGACTTTGTGGAGATGATCATAGACTGCCCTTGGTCTACCCAACCTGAAGAGCTGAACAGAGCCCATGCCTCCAACTCAGCGTCCTCACTCATCTGCTGCTGCTTCTCAGACACTAAACTCAAAAAATGGTTTCTCCAACCAGGTTGAATCGCCTCAGGTTCAGACGGAAAGATCAGTGCCTCTTCCTTGTCTTTTTGCACTATTTTTGAATTCTTGTCCTTCGATGGACTTAAACTCAAGCACTGCGTAGGTAAGGTAAACATCAGAAGGAGGGAAGCAGTCCTGATAAGTCGAGACAAAAAAGAAAGATCTTTCATTTGGGTTCACTCCTTACAAAATGTGATGGAATTAATGACACGAGGCAAGGCGGGAGAAGCAACAACCATGTCCACATATCGAAAAGTCTTTCCCTCATGCTCTTTGGCATAGGACAGTTTAACCTTTAGACGACAATCTTGCTTCATCGTTACTCGATTTCTTGCACAAACCGGGACATAGTCATCCATCCCTATATTGGTTTGCGTTGTCTCTGGCTCCAAGATCCAGGCACAATTCTTCTTTCCTTCAGGGTCACAAGCCCATAAAAGAAGAGAGAGCAACATGAGCTGAAAGCTCCGCTGGAGTCCACATATCGTTCCTGAGTAGGATGAGGCACGGTATATAACATTCATAAGGACACCCTATGCCAAGATTTATTGAATTAGAAATTAAAAAATTCCACAAGTATTTTAACAAATTAGAAGAAAAATATCGCGTAGTAAAACCAGGGGACAACATGTATGTCGTCTCCCCCAAAAGTCAGCAGCCGACCCTCCCCAAGAGCAAAAACATAGCCCTAACCATCGGAGCGATCACCCATGGCAACGAATCCGCGGGAATTGGAACCGTCAATGACTTCCTTGCCTATCTCAGCTCAGGGGTGATCAACTTAGAACTCCCCCTTGCTTTCATCCTGGGAAATACAGAGGCTGCCCTGCAGGAAAAGAGATTTATAGAAAGAGATCTGAACCGATCCTTCTCTAGCCCACGAGCCGATGAGCAAAAAACCAAAGAAGAAAAAAGAGCTCTTGCGATCCAAGCCATCCTCTCTCAAACCGCCTGGTTTATCGACCTGCACCAGACGACTCTACCGAGCGAAGAAGCTTTTTTTATTTTTCCCTACGCCAAAGCCTCTTACTCTTTTGCAAGAAACGTAGCCCCCCATCAACCCATCATCACCCACTGGGGCGATGGATTTTCAGAAGCTGGCATGTGCAGCGATGAATATGTCAACAGTCAAGGAGGGGTCGGTATCACCCTTGAATTAGGGCAAAATGGACTCCGATCTTACCACATCGGGATAGGCTGCTCTCTTCTCGTCTCTGCCCTCGCCTATGTCCAAAAGACTGTAAAACAGTCAAACCACTCGCCAGCACTCAGCCACTTCGAGGAGCTCAGCTCCCCAGAATGGGGAGCTCTCTATACTTTTGCCGACATCATCCCCTACCCCAAGACGGGACTCGTTCAATTGGTGCCAGGACTGTACAATTTTTCAGCAGTCAAAAAGGGAACCAAGCTTGCAGATTTAGGGGACAGCGTCCTGACTGCTCCTGAAGATCGACGCCTGCTCTTCCCCACCTATCTAGACCCCCACACCCCTAGCGAGAAAAGACCGACTGAACTTCTGCGCCTGCTCAAACAGATCGAAGAGTCGGAACTCCCACAGTGAGCTGTTGCGTTTTTGGGAGAAACCGCACAGCTGGTTTCTCCCAACCTCTTCCTTACAGTGCAGTAAACATCCCATTAGGAGCAGCTCATGAAGAATAAAATAAGTCTTATTATTGCTTTTATAGTCCTTAGTGAGGCTCTTTTGCCGTTTGCCTGGAATCAGGCCTATGCTGAAAGTTGTTTTAAAACGTTTCTCTTACGCTTATTTTGCTGCACATCGCAGCGTGTAGCCCCTGAACTTTGCGAAGTTCGTAACACAGCACCCGCAAGCCAAGCACAGTTTTTTTCGACCTATGCTGTCGACGCAACGCCTCCTCCTGCTTTTGCAAGCATTCTTGCCCCTGAGGCAGATGGACCTGCCGAGCAAGCAGGAGGGCTATCTGCAGAGGACTTAATCGCTGGAGCTGCCCCCCTGCCAACTCAGCCTCAAGTGCAGGTCTTAGGTACGTTATTAGGAGGGGGAGTTCCCTGTAACCCAGAACTAGACGAGCCAGCTCCTCCATCCCCACCTTTGATTCAAACCCCAGCTTTGGCTTTAACTTCACCTACTGCCCAAACTGCGTTTTCATCACCTACCACTCAAGCTGAGCACTCACCCCAGCCTTCACCTCGCGTTCACACAGATCTGCGTGTCTCCGACCTTGACAGAATGAACACTTATCGTCCCCCAGCCTTGCAGTTAAGGCGCAGTCTAGCTTTCCATTATGGAAGTCCCCATTGAAAGGAAAGTTTCTACTCCAAAAACAGGGATACCCGATCAGGTGTCCCTGTTTTTCGTGATTAGAAAAACAAGTCATAGGAGACGTAGAACTCTTAGATATCTCTTTCAATGCAGACAAGAAACAATTTCTTAACCCATCTCTCAGGCGAAAGCAGAGACCTCCTCTCCTCACCACATCCACCGCCAGGCTTTAGAAACTTACGACCCAGATGACTTAAATTATGATGAGCTCAAACAATGGACCGAAAGTCAGCTGGTAAAAAGAGCTCATGATCGCAAAGACAGAGAAAATAAAAATGAAGAAACAAAAATATTTTGGATTAAAGAATATCGACAAACTTTGTCTTCTGGCCAATTTCACACATGCGCAATTCGAGCAGATGGAACTGCAAAATGCTGGGGGAGATAACTTCCATGGTCGTCTCTCATAGATTTTGTGTGTGATAGATCCCATGGCCCAGAGTATAGAACCGATCCCATCATGCCAGGTAGTGACCTGGAAAGAGAACAACAGTTTTATGAACAGGACACCTTCTCTATCCGGTAGATAAGACGTTTACAAAGGTTACGCTACTTTCGCTCATTTTTAGAGCAAGAACGCTTCAGCGAACCCCGCCTCGGATCTCAGGACACCAAATCTAGCCAAAATATAAGCATTAACCCTTTTCTAACGCTTATATTTTGGCTAGGATTTGAGTACAGACCTAATCATTGGGAGGCTTCATGAGATTTTCTTTGATTTTTTTATTTTTACTAGTCAACTGCGCATCCAGGGTGGAAAGGACTACATCAGGTTGGAATCCCCAAGAGAATCCCCAAGGGATTCCGCAAGACGCAGATCCAGAGCCTGCTAAACTTTATAATCACGTAGTGATGCTGATTGATAGTGGGATCGATCCAAATCATGAAGCCTATAAAGATAAAGTTCTTGCGAGTTACACCTTAATTTGTGCCAGTTCTCCTAAAATCGATGTTAACAAAAATTATAATGAACTTAAAAAAGATTTCATTATTAATACAAAAGATGGGTCTGATTTTGGTTCGTCATGCGAGTTGAAAGAAGGTATTGAAACTCGATCTGTCCTTCCACCCGTTAAGGTACTTGCATTAAGAGAGCGATGGAATCAAAGCATTAAAGAGCGGAATGAGAAATTACTAAATTTTACCGACTCTTCAAAAGTAAAAGACTATCTTGAAGAATATATGTCTAGCTATCATGGAACTAATTCGACTGCGATAATTGCCTACAAAAATCCAAATGTGAAGTTTGTTCTGGTTGAAAAGAAAATTGGGGCAAGAGGTGAGCAGCCTAAAAAAGTGGAATGTAAAGAAATAGAAGATGAGGTCCCCCTCATGAGCATTCTACATGACAGTGAAGTTAAGAGAACTCTCATAGAAAGATGTAAGAATAGCGAAACTAATATTCTCCATGACTTAGCTTTGAAGTATAAGGTAAGTTTAGTGAATAAAAGCTATGGATCGAGCGGTAGTGCGATTGAATCTTTCTTGCGTACTTCTGGTTGCTCGCAAGAATTGAAAAAACCAATTATGACTAGCTTGTCAGGGATCGCTCAAGTAGAACAGGGTATTCGTAGTAAAGCCAATATGGATTATGATCAAACGCCTTATATTACAATACAGGCTGCAGGCAATCAAGGAATTTCTTTAAACAGTCCACTAGATAGTCCTGATTGTTCAGATTCGGTGCAACACCTTTTGGTAGGCAGTTATAATATAACTGATAAAAAAAGAAGCGACTTTAGCAATTATGGATCGTGTGTGGATCTTTATAATCTTGGAAGTCGGGTCGTAACCAGCAACCCTCAGAATTTTCTGACTATAACTGATGGAACTAGTTTTTCTGCGCCCCTCACAATTCGTTATATTAGTTTTGAGTTTAGTGAAGAGACTTTACCTAAAAAGATTGTTGAAGAGTTGAAAAAACGATTGGATCCGAACCAATTTCTTCCACCTAGTAAGCATTATAAATATGCAGCATATGAAGCACGATCTGGTGATTTAAAGTTGGCCGATGATAAATTCAATCCTGTTTTCATAGTCAATAACCCATTAGATGAAGAAATTCTGAACAATTTTACTAAGTGGTTTGCAAGGAGTGCGCCGGGTCAGCCGCAGTAAAAGACAGGAAAAATAATAGTCCTTTTTAATACTCCTATCCCGTCTTTTTTACTTATCCTTAAGTTTTTAGAAACCGCAGAAAACTGATAAAAACTAATCTTTTCATCCTTCAAAACTAGAGAGGCCATCTCAAACTCAGTGAAACAAGCAAAGCGCTGGTAAATCTGCTTGCAGAAGATTGTCTATCAAATGGTTGGCAGTCTTGGCTATCCACTCGCCACAAGAAGGACAAAAAACCCTCCTAGCATAGCCGGGCGCCCTGCACAGAGTTGTCGTCATATCCTGCTAAGTGAACTCTCCCCTCTTTGTCTGGGAAGCCCAGCAGCAAAAAATTCGATAGAAACCCCGCAATATTACGCTGTCCAATATTTACAACCCCCAATACTTTTCTACCAAGTAAATTGTCTAGGGTGTAGATTTTTGTTATCTGTGCGGATGTTGCTTTAACACCGATGTCGTGGCCAAAATCTACCCATACTTTGTATGCAGGGTTACGTGCGCGAGGAAATTCCTCTGTTTTTACCACAATGCCTGCTCGAATATCTATCTTGCTAAAATCTTCGTAAGTTATCATAGCTACCTCATGGGTAAAAATGACAATATATATGATATTTATGCCAATAAAAGTAGAATAGAGTATAATCTTGAAAATATAAACAATTTGGAGATCGGAATCTTCTTCGTGACCTTCTGCAGCCCAGTCCTAGATGTGATGTGTTATTTCGCCAATGCGTGTGCACGCACTTTTGGAGTAGCTAGAGATACCCTGCGTAGCTGGGAACTGAGATTTTCATCAGTCAAAAAGTCCCTGTATCTCTACGCTCTTTGCCACGATTTTCTTAGCCAGGTCATTGAAGGAGACGAGCTCTACACCACGTTACATCACAAAACAGCAGCATCTGACTCGGAAGGGTGGACTGTCGTGCTGATGGAAAGAGCTTCTCGTTTTATCTGGCACATGGAGTGCGGGCGCAGGGATAAGCGCTTGTTCAAAAGAGCTATCAAAACACTGGCAACGATAGCCAAGAAAACTAAGCAAATAACCCTGATAACCGATGGGGAGAAGCGTTATGGGACAACTCTCTTCGAAGTTTGCTCAGAGGTAATGAGGTCCGGTAAAAGAGGTCGCCCAAAAAAACTTTACCCAAGGGCATGCGTATAGCACGCAAGAACAAAGGATCACGGACCGGGAAACGTGGACGCAAGCCCAAAAAATATCAAAGGCCCTGTCATGAGCATCCCGAAACTGAGTCGTACATCGATCTTAAAGATATTCAAGCTAATCGCTTAGAGGCTACGAATGCGAGTATCAGAAGATGCAACTCTACTTTTCGTAGAAAGACAAATACCTATGCGAAGGCACCAAGGCACCTGCAGAGAACCCTTGATGTCGGGTGGATTGTAAGAAACTTTGTCGTCAAACATTTTACAACCGGTATCGTGCCTGCAGTCGCTCTGGCAATTGTTGATAAAGCATTTAAAATTGAGGAGCTTCTACTGCTTCAGGTTCTTGTCAACTAGACTAGCCCAGTGCCAAAACACGACTTGACAGATCGTAAAAATAAACTTAAAGAATGCTTCTATATCCGCCTCGGCCATTTAGCCTCAGATCAAGATCTGGACTTAAGCGCTAAAAGCGCCCATTCAACTTTGACTAGGTCCAAATTGCTTCAAGTCTAATGCTCTGAGAAAACACTGAAACAAATTCTTTCCTAGAATGGAGATCCGATCGAAATGACAATTTTGCGTTCAAATTTAAAAAGTTATTTTCGTCAACAATTTCTTCCACTTTTTTTAAGCTTATCACTATTTAGCACGCATCTTCATGCTGCTGCTCCTATGCTGATAGAGCAAGCAGGGCAAGCAGAGCAAGCGCCACAAACAGACCCTGATAGAGAAACCTTTATGAGCTTAGTAGGGCACCTGGTGAATATCCTTCTCTTTGCACGAGAAGCTGAGTCAAAATTAAGCCTTTGGCAAGGCCAACCTGATGGCTTAGCCGAATACATCTCACAATTAAGCTTTCGGCAAAGACACCAACATCACGACTCAACCTTAACCTCACTAATACTGTTGGCTAA
>JAGNWK010000023.1 GCA_017985985.1 Oligoflexales bacterium | reverse complement strand
CTTTTAATCTTAAAAACCAATGGGGCTGTTGAACTCACCCACGGTCTCGGTGGGGACTGGCAGAAATTTTTTGTCTAGTTGTCTGCTTTTTGGGGAACCAGTTGCGCACCCACTCGCTCAGAGCAAGCTCTCCCCTAAACCCTCCTTGCTAAACACAGGCTTCTTTATGTTTGCTAGAAATCAAGATTTTAATATTTGTCTCGCTACGGATTCCTACAAGGTGAGCCATGCTTGGCAGTATCCCCCAGGAACAGAGACTGTTTATAGCTACTTCGAATCTCGCGGTGGGATGGAACCTAAAATTCTTTGGTTCGGCCTGCAGTACTATCTAAAAAAATATCTTACAGGGCCCATCGTCGACCCCAAAAAAATTGAAGAGGCTGAAGCCATCTATGCTCAGCACTTCGGGAAAGCCCTCTTCAACAAAGAGGGGTGGACCTATATTTGGGAAAAACATAAAGGCCACCTCCCCATCAAGATCAAAAGCGCTCCCGAAGGAACCCTCATCGACACCCAAAATGTGCTGATGACTGTTGAAAACACAGATCCTCGTTGTTACTGGCTCACAAGCTGGCTCGAAACCCTACTCTCCAAAGTTTGGTACCCCGCCACCGTGGCTACTCGCTCTTACTCCATCAAAGCCCTGGTTCAAAAGTTTTTAGAGAAAACAGGTGGAATCGAAGGACTTGATTTCAAGCTCCATGATTTCGGTTATCGAGGAGTCTCTTCTGAAGAAAGTGCGGGGATAGGGGGGGCCGCTCATCTCATCAATTTTAAGGGGACAGATACAGTCGCTGCTCTAGTCCTTATTCGTCAATACTATGGGCTCGACGAAGGAATTGCAGGATTTAGCATCCCTGCCTCCGAGCACTCCACCATGACTGCCTGGGGAAGAGAGGGGGAAGAAAAGGCCTTCCTCAATATGCTCGAAAAATTCCCTGAGGGGCATGTCGCTGTCGTTTCTGATTCCTACGATATCTATAAGGCTTGCTCCGAAATTTGGGGGGAAAGACTGAAAGAGAAAGTTCTTAACCGCAAGGGCACCCTAGTCATCCGTCCTGACTCAGGTAAACCGGAAGAGGTCACCTTATCTGTACTCAGAATACTAGGCGAAAAATTTGGAACCAACATCAATTCAAAAGGCTATAGAGAACTCGATCCCCATGTCCGCATCATACTAGGAGATGGGGTAAACCGTGACTCCATTGCAAGAATACTTGAGATCATGGAAAAAGAAACCTGGTCTGCCAGCAATCTGACCTTTGGAGCAGGAGCCGCTCTCCTCCAAAAACTTGATCGTGATACGCATAAGTTTGCGTTCAAATGCTCGGCTCTCAAGCAAGATGAAAATTGGAGAGATGTCTTCAAAGCGCCTATAACGGATCCTGGAAAGAGTTCGAAACCGGGACGCCTCATCTTGAATCGCCAAGAAGATGGGACTTACATCACAAAAAAAATCTCTCCGCACTCGGAAGCTGCTCAAAAAGCCCAAGACCTGCTTGAAACCGTCTTCCTCAATGGTGTATTGATAAAAGACACCTCCTTCACAGAAATTAGAAATAGAGCACAATGATACAAAGAGGAGGGGGAGTTACATATTAGGAACACCTGAAACACCAACTGGTAGTTCCCCTACCCCCTCCTTGCGACACACACCCGACATGAGGTAGCCATGCCAAGTTTTTCTAAAGGATTTACCACCTCACTCTTTCTCTTTCTCTCTCTTTCCTGTGCATCTCGCAAAGCACCTAACTTGAAAGCACCTAAAGCAGAACTTAACACCCCTGAAAAGATCCTTCCTGCTGGGGGGACTACAGTTCAAAAATCTAGCAAAAGTCCCTTTTTTCTCGACTACATAGATCTAGACCTTTTCCAACTGCCAAGAATCAGCTTGAAAGACGCTCCAAAAAGTCCAGAACTAGATCCAAGTCCCCTTCCCCCTCTGTACACTATGATCGTATATAAAGCCTGTCCTATAGCTGGAAAATCTGAAGAAGAGCTACCTTCTGTTTTTAAAGAATGCCTTGTAGGCTACACAAGGAACAGCTCTATCTCCTTCCCTCTTTTCACTAAGGAATACACCCTCGAACTTCAGCTCTGTAAGAAAGAGGGATGTGTAACAGACCTACGCTCAGAGAAAAATCCTGAACACAATCTCCTCGAAACACCCCGCGAAATCAAACTTGCAAGTTTGCTCATCGAACAAGAAGAATCGCGCATAAGCCTTCTAGAGTCAGCAAAAATTTTATTTCAAACCATCCAAAATTTGGCATCCCTATCCAACAAAGCCTGCATGAAAAACTGGACAAAAGAAGACGAGGCTTCTTTTCAAAAACTTTCGACTTATACCCTGCAACAGCTGGAACACTTGTTCCTATCACTCCCACAAGAACAAGTCTTGAGCCTCCTCCAGTTCACGAAGAAAGCCCAGACCACAGAAAGTCCAGGGAGTACAGCCAAAAAAGCAGAGGCCCCTGGATCTACTGTAAAAGATATAGATGACTTTATCTGGCAAATCACAATTGCTAGCGCTGCTCTCGCCAGTCTTGGTACTTCTCTCTATGACATCAACGAACTTTATTCCTGGCACATTCTCCTCAAGCGCAGACACACCGTTCGGATCAATGATGAGAGAATAACTCTCGTCTCTCATAAGCAGACTGGCTTTCTTGTCAGGCCAGAACACCGCAGTATTCCGTTAGCAGAAGCCAACACAAAAAGCGTTGAATTCTACCTGGAAAATCCGGCAACAAAAGAGCCCCTCTTTCAAACAACCGGAGAACTCCAGACCTTTGATCCTAAGGAGCTAAAAATTCGCTACTCGCACGGCCTGTTCTATGAATATGATTATGTACAGGGCAAATACCTCATCGAAGGGCCTGACGGGAAACTCATCCAGTCCCCAAGTCTCCTTGACCGCTTTAACGCTGAGTGGGGCGTTCTTCACAAATTTAGAAGGAAAGTCTTAGAACGAAACGTCACCAATGGACAGCTTGGAGATATCACTTCCGAGAAAAAACTGATCACTCCCGAAGAACTTCAAAATCGTAGTCAGATGAGCCTAGAAGATTATGACAACAAGGCCCGCGATCTGACGAACCCCATCTTTAGAGAGCCAAGAACGGCCTTTTCCTACGCTTCAAAAAGCACCTTTTTTATCCAATCCGTAGTAACAGCAAGCCTAAAATTAGCCATTCTCGGAATAGCCACCAAGCAGATGGTGGAACAATTTCTACTGACCGAGACCGAGGCCAAAACTTGTGGAAATATCCATCTACAAGATGAAATTGAAAAAATCATCGAAATCAAATCGAAAGAAATCATCAATAAATCTGAAATATGGTCTGCCATGCGTGGACTCTAGGGGAAGGCGATGATATTTAAAAAACCAGCAGCGATGGTCAGACAGGGTTCCCTGACCCTCTTTGCAACCTCTTTCACCGTCGGTGATTTTATGAGGCCCGATTTCTATTCTATTGAGACCCTCGACCCAGATGAGTCCTCCTCTGGTTACCAACGAGTGCTCGACAGCAAACGCACCAAAAAAATCTCAGGTTATTTTCACAAAGCCTGGAAAGATGGCGACGCCTTCCTTCCTACCTCCGTCCTTCTCGCCACTGAAAAAACAATTGAATATGATAACAGGAAGAATGAAATCACATTTGACCTCGAAGAAGTAGGACCATTCAATGTCGTTGATGGACAGCACCGCATCCAGGGGCTTATCTCTGCAGCCAAACAGCTCCCGTCTTTAAAAGAATTTGAAATTGCCACGAATATCGCTGTGAACGTCGATGAAGTGGCTCAAATGTGCCATTTTCTCATTGTGAACACGACACAGAAATCCGTAGACAAAGCCGTGGAGCAGACCATCCTCTCTCGACTAAATAATATGATCAATTTCAAAACGATTCCCTCCCTTCCTAAATGGATACAGCATCAGGTGGATCGGGGAGACGATCAACAGGCCCTCAGCATCATTCGCTACTTGAATCGAAATGCTGAGTCTCCCTGGCATCAAAAAATCGAAATGGCCAATCAAACAGAAGATCTAGATAAAACGACCATCACACAAAAAAGTTTTGCCTTATCTCTCAAACGATTTATCTTGAGTTCTAATAACCCCTTGATGCATTCTGACGATGTGAATATGCGGAACAAAATATTACTGAATTATTGGATAGCCTTAAAAAATCTTCTCGTTCGCGACGACGACAAAAATTCAGTTATATTTAAAACGAATGGAATCAATATTTTCCACTTCATCTCTCCGACCGTCTTCTCTCAGCTCTTCAATCTTCGCGATTTTCGCGTCGAAACGATCGAGCATCTCTTGCTATCAGCCTTCCAAAAACTAGGAGATGAATACGGCGCCATATCAGAACCATCCTGGTGGAAGAAAGGCTCTGTGGCCAGCTCATTAAATAGCAGCTCGATCAGAAAATATGCTTCAGCGCTCAATCAGGCTATTCTATGCATCGACCAAAAATCTCTTATTCAGTTATGAAGATCAATGAATTAGGAAATAACAAGCTTCATCGAGTCTGCTTTTCTAAATCGAAAATTCGAGCAGTACCCCCCCGTAGTGGCATCTACCTCTTAGTGAATTACTGCCATTTTATTCTGTACATTGGTATCTCAAAGTGCTTGCAAAGACGAATGACCGAACACCTAAGCGATTGTTCCAAGCTCCAATACACTCCATTGGGAAGAGTGTACTGGTTCTGCTTCAAAGAATGCTCTGAAAGTGAGTTCCACTTTTACGAGAAGGGATGGATCAATCAGTACATGCTGACGAAGGGAGAACTCCCGTATTTAAACAAACTCCAAGCACCCCATTAAACTTCGATCGGATCATAAGCCCCTAAAGTCTCGATCCATGCGTAAAATAGGGCGATTTTGAATAAAACTGGATTGCTTCGCTATTCATTAAAACCGCGCATCCTAAACAAGAGATTGCGATCGACCATCACGCTTTTCGACGCATGCTCTTATTGCAGGTTGGTGGGCACTGGGCTCAATTTTCATTTTCGTGGGAATAAAGTAGTACCCGCAGTTCGTCGTTTACCGGTTCTACGTTACCCAACAGTCGGTCTTCAGTTCCCAGTCTATTGCGGAAACAGGATTCCCCTTCTTTTATCGTTCTGAAATAAACCAATAGACCAAGATGGACCCGGTGAAGTTCAGTAAGATAAGCTATGAGCCTGCTCCTATAATTGTCTTTTTCTCCCACGAGACGTAGATAGCTTTCAGACCGATCCCACAAGCTTACAATGGTTACTTGAATTGAGTCAGGGATACTCTCTCTTCTGTCTCTATGACGTAAAAGTAATTCCATTAGGGCTTTTCGATTCTCTTTATTCAATTCAAGAAGAGATTCGTAACGCAAGAGAAGTTTACGAGTTTGACGAGCTTCTTCTGTATAGATGCCACCTCCAAATCGGTCCCATTCACGAATTTCAGACGGGTGAGCGTCATCTAAGTCTAAATAAGATCCCGGAGGAATATAAAACGTACCGTCATCATCAGCACAGAGACTCCTCGTACCCATCAATACAAGCACGATGATGCGAGGAGAGTAAACATAACCAATTTGAAATATTGGAAGATATTTCTATCCCCTCTGCCTTTTCCTAAGACTATCCTAGACATCATACGTAGAGAACTCCTAAAGTTGTAAGCGGTTTCTACTTGTTGATGAATATTTTTGCAACTGCAATAAAGAGCCCAGAATGGCCTCTAGTCAAAGACCGGCCATTGACCCTGCCCGGTAAATATTACTATTAATATTAAAAACAAGATCTTAAAAATTTACAGTTGCCGATTGGAATGGCTTTGGCTAATTAGTTGCATACAACAACTATATGAGTGCCATATGCAAACATCATCAAAAATTTCAGAGAAAAAAGTCAGTGAATTGCGCAGCAATGCCCGGCAAATGGTGCGTGAACTGGGCCTATTGAAAGAGGCCTTTGGTCCTTTTGGAGTCACTCTTACAGAGCGCCATCTGCTCTTGGAATTGGACCGCTCCGCTTACCCTCAAGTGAACGACATCGCTGCGGCTCTCTTGCTAGACAAATCATCGGCAAGTCGCTTGATCTCGAGAGCGGTCAAGAAAGGCTTTGTCAACTATGTCCAGGACGATCACGACAGACGCCGACGCCTTTTGCAACTGAGTGAAAAAGGGAAACAAGCTCTAACAGCCGTTGAAACTCTGGCTCAAGCTCATGTCATGAACGCCCTAAAGGTTCTCAATGAGGAAGAGGCTCTAACCGTTTGCAAAGGGATGGAACTCTTCGCTAAGGGCCTTGTTCAATCTCGAAAGGGAGAACTAGCCTTGAGCAGTCTTGCCCAAGTCCAGGTGCAGCTGCGTGCACTAGGCCTTAGTTTTGGCGAATATCAAGCAGATGACCATAAGAATCTTTGTGAAATATTCCGTGACGTCGTCGAGACTGGGGGACAATTTCCCTACAAAGATAGCTCCGCAGCAGAATTCAACTTAAGATTTCTAGATTCACAGTCGACAACCTATGTTTGCCGAAATGCAGATATGAAGGTTATTGCAGGTTTCTACTTACGAAAAAATCCCTCTGATGATCCCAGACGGGTTGCCAACGCCGCCTATATGATCCATAGGTCAGCACGAGGAAAGGGTCTTGGGAAGCTCCTTGTTGAAATGTCCCTACTCTTAGCCCAAACACAAGACTACCAAGCGATGGTGTACAACATGGTGTACAGCCAAAACTTGGCAGCAGTCAGCTTGTACAAAAAATTTGGCTTCAAAATCACTAAGAGGCTGTCAGGTCTTGATGGGATCTATGACGGCTATGAAATGACACGTGAATTGTGAGAAAGGACGGGCGGAAAACCTGAACATTACTCACAAGGTCGTAATAGTCCTCCAATAGCTGCAGATAATGATAAAAGCCTTGCCTTATCGCTTTTATTCCGGGCATCCGCTCAGAGGGGGATACTGTGCAGTTGGTTCCCCCTTATCCTTGCTAGAGAGTCACTTCCTCCTTGCTAATAAGTCGTTTCTCAAGGATCTCTATTCTCGATTTCATTTGCTCAAATTCTGCAGCTATGACCCACAGCTCTTGGTTGTATTGAATCTGTCGACGAAAGAAATATTTGAACAGGGGAAAAAAACTTCGAATCAGAAGTCTTTTTAAAACATACTTCCAGTAGCGAAAAGAAATCAGGGAGACAGGAAGGGTGGCCCCCTCCTGCTCAAGCTCTTCAAAAATCCAAGTAGAGTCAATCAGGACGGCCATCGATTTCAAACGTGGCAGATCCTGATGAGCACTTCCTTGAGAAGAGACCGGGATACCATGCTCCCTCTTTAATGCTTCGATCTGAAGGATACGCTGAGACAAGGTGTCCGTAGCGTTCGAAGAACTTAAGCCCATTTCGCACAGTACTCCAGCGATAGAGCTTCTGCTACGCTCTTATGAGTGACAAATCCACTATGCGTATTGAGCCCTTTTCTGAGAACGGGATTCTCCTTTAAAGCTCTGTCCACACCTTTTTCAGCAAGTTCTAAAGCATACTTTATGCTGACATTCGTCAAGGCGTAGGTACTTGTTTGGGGAACATCTCCTGGGATATTGGTCACACCATAATGAGTAACACCGTGGGTTTGGTAGATAGGATCATCATGAGTGGTCGCTTTGATTGTTGCAATCGACCCACCTTGGTCTATAGCGACATCCACAATGGCAGAGCCGGGCTCCATCCTTTTCACCATATCTTCTGAAACAAGTACCGGCGCCTTAGCTCCTGTCACAAGAACGGCCCCTATCAGAAGATCACAATCACGAACAGACTGAGTGATATTATCCGGATTAGACATCAGCGTGGTGACTGCAGATCCGAAAACGTCATCGAGGTAGGCGAGACGAGCTGGGTCTATGTCCAATATTGTCACCAATGCACCAAGACCAACAGCCATCTTAGCTGCATTTAAACCGACCACTCCTCCCCCAATGATCACAACTTTTCCCCTGCGCACACCAGGGACTCCTCCCAGCAAAAGTCCCTTCCCTCCGCTGCGTTTTTCTAAGCAGCGAGCACCCACTTGAACAGCCATTCTCCCTGCCACTTCGCTCATTGGCTTTAGGAGAGGAAGAGAATGATCAGGAAGCTCAATCGTCTCATATGCAATTCCTGTCACTTTTCGCTGAAGAAGAGCTTTCGTCAACTCTGGTTCTGCAGCTAGATGAAGGAATGTATACAGAATTTGCCCCTCTCTCATCCGGTCAAATTCAACAGCGATCGGCTCTTTTACTTTCATCACCATGCTTGCTTTAGACCAAACATCTTGCGCTGTCGGGACGATTTCCGCACCAGCTTCAACAAAAAGTGGGTCTGGAATACCAGCACCAACGCCCGCCCCTCTTTCAATAAGAACTTTATGACCAGCCTGAACAAGAAGACGAACTCCTCCTGGAACGACTCCCACTCGATTTTCCCTTGTCTTAACTTCTTTTGGAACTCCTATAATCATGCTGGACTCCATCGTCTTTTATAAGACTTTTTGTTTTTGATATCAAAATCTTACACATTGTCGATTTCAAGTTCAAGACTCATCCCATCATGCGCAAAACAAACATGGGGGGGAAGTAAAGCTGCATCTCTGCCATAATCAACTTCGTGGGACAGATGAGTGATGATCCCACGTTGGACCCCTAAGCGCTGAAAGAGTCTCACTGTCTCAGCGACAGAGCTGTGCGTTGCATACTGCTCTTTAAAACCAACGCCGCTGGCTATCATTGTATGAATCTTTCCCTGCCAAGAAGAGATTGTATCCTCAGGAATCGTTTTGAAGTCTGTCGCATAAACAAAGGAGCCGATACGAAATGCAGTCGTTTTTTCCAAACCATGAGGAACAAGCACCGGATGAACCATCAACCCTTCCACCTCAAACGGTTTCCCCGAATGAAAAGAACGCGTCTGCACCTGTGGTTTATTGTCCATAAAATGACGCTCTTGAAATGCGTACGAAAAACGTTTTTGGAACTCAAGCAGATGCTCTTCACTCAACCAACAGTTCACATGTTTTTTATGCTTAAAATAAAAGACTCGCAGATCATCAAAACCATGACAGTGATCCGCATGCGTATGCGTGTACAAAACATGCTCCAAACTCTTCACCCCGGAGTTCAACATTTGACTTCGAAAGTCTGGGGAGGTATCAATAACGATGTTTTTTGAATGATCCAATCTTGTGATCAAGACAGAAGAGCGGGTTCTTTTATTGAGGGGATTGTCACTCAGACAGACTGAGCACTCACAAGCCAAGATGGGAATCCCATTCGATGTTCCACATCCCAAGATCGTGATTTTAAGATGCGCTTTCAATAAGGGTCTCCATGAGTCAGCTAATTGTACAAAAGTACGGAGGGACTTCAGTTGGGTCCTTAGCTCGCATACAGAATATTGCAAATCATATTTACCACACATTAGAAAAAGATCAGGTTCAAATTCTTGTCGTTGTCAGTGCTATGGGAGCTCATACGGATGAACTCTATGAGATGGCTCACACGCTCCACCCCCACCCGCCTAAACGCGAACTTGACATGCTAGTCACAAGCGGGGAACGCATCAGTGCAGCCCTACTGAGCATAGCCCTCGCCCGTTTAGGCCTCGCATCGATCTCTCTTACTGGTTCTCAAAGCGGCATCCTGACAGATGACACCCATGGGAATGCCAGAATTAGTAAGATTTTGGGTCAACGGATCCGTGAAGGTCTGCAAGCTAACAAAGTCGTCATCGTCGCCGGTTTTCAGGGAATGAATCTTGAGACAAAAGATGTAACAACCCTGGGCCGAGGAGGATCCGATCTCACAGCTGTAGCACTGGCCTCCCACTTCAAAGCTGCTCTGTGCCAAATCTATACAGACGTGCTAGGAGTCATGACGGCCGATCCAAGGACAGTCCCCTCAGCTCAGCTACTCACCCACATATCTTGGGAAAGCATGAGCTGTCTCGCTTGGGCCGGAGCAGGGATACTGCACCACAGAGCTGCCTTCGTCGCCTCTAAGGACCAAGTCCCCCTGGAAATCCGTTCAAGCCTGCAATTTGACCACCGGGGAACCCTCATCCACGGACCTCTGCGAGAGTCCGTCACCCCGAGCCCTTCGACTTCGCTCAGGACAGGCTCCGTCGAGGGGTCTCAAGTCAAGCCCCAGCAAATCTCTATAAAAGGAAATCAGGATATGGAAAGTCCGATTGTCTACGCCCTTGCGCATAAAACAAAGCAGATCTTCATCCGTATCCACTTTGAGATGGTTCACCCCAGACAAGAGTTCTCGGTAGCTCAGGTTCTTCGCTGGCTCTGGAAGAATGAAGAGTCTCCACCCCTCTTCCGACAGTTCAAATCTTTACAAGCAAAAAACGAACTCATCTGTGAACTCGTTTGCTCAGAAAGAGTTTTGTCCCTACTTTCTGCGGAATTACCAAGCCTAGGCGCTGAAACTTTTTCTATAGAAATTTTGGGGAGGGACCTAGCTTTGCTAAGTCTGGTAGGAGCTGGATTTAGACAGAGTCCAGAAATTATTGAAAAGATCTTGGGCCTTCTCCCAGAAATTTCCGTCCTCGACTTGGACGACAATACGATCTGTATAGCTGTACCTATGTCGAGAATGGAAGCAGACATACAGACCCTGCATCAAAACATGATCAGCAATCCATAAAGATTCAAGGAGGGGTTAGGGGAAACCTTGCCCTGAGCGTAGTCGAACGGGTGCGCAGTTGGCTCCCCTAATGAGGAAGAGCAGCTGGTGCCCTAAAGGGAAGCCTGACTCGTAGAACCAAAACCGCCAAGACGCTGGCCCCCTACATTCAATCCTACACAGCGGGCCACCATGTTAAGGACAAGCTGCGCTATTCGATCGCCCTTTGCGATAGAGTAATCTGCATCCTTTGTATTCCAAAGAAGAACACAGATCTCCTCCGGATAATCCAAATCAATAGTACCTACTCCATTCGTGAGAGTAATCCCATGCTTGTAAGCAAGACCAGACCTAGCGCGAACCTGAAGTTCGGGGAAAAACCCTGCTGGGATTCTATCCCACAGGACACTCTCGATCCAAACACCTGTCGGAACTTTGACCGTGGTCCGAGCGGGGATGACAAGTGACTCGCTGGCGACGAGATCAGCCCCAGAGCTCCACTCAGTCTGGTAGGATGGATCACAGCCTTCTCTAAAACGCAGCTTGATCATAGGATTAAGAAAAGCTCGGTTTTACACCGAAGGCTTCTTTTCTTGAGAGTTTAATCCGACCCTGACGATCGATATCAATAACCTTTACGAGAGCTTCATCACCGAGTTTCATCACATCTTCGACTCGTTCGACTCTCTGCTCATCGAGATGAGAAATATGACAGAGGCCGTCAAGACCAGGACGCAGCTCGAAAAACACTCCGAAGTCAACTATACGAATCGCACGACCAAGATAAACTTCGCCGACCTGAGGTGCCGTTGTGTAGGAGCGAATCATCGACCGAGCAGCCTGAGCTGACAAATTGTCAGCAGCCACGATGGAGATGACCCCAGAGTCATCCACATCCATCTTCACACCGGTATCTGCGGTGATTTTCTTGATCGTCTTGCCACCTGGTCCGATCAGATCTCGGATCTTATCAGGATTAATTTTTAGCTTAAACATGCGAGGAGCGAGTTCGCTGATCTCGTGAGGGGCAGAAATTGTCTGCTCCATCTTATCGAGGATATGGAAGCGGCCGGCCTTTGCCTGTTCCAAAGCCTCTGCCATAATGGCCGTGGAGAGGCCTTCTATCTTGATATCCATCTGCAACGCACTGATACCCTGCTTATTACCACAGACCTTGAAGTCCATGTCGCCCAAGTGATCTTCATCACCCAGAATATCGGAAAGGACTGCGTAGCGATCAGATTCCTTCACCAGACCCATAGCAATCCCTGCTACAGGACTTTTCAGGGGAACACTGGCATGCAACAAGGCCATAGTCCCTGAACAAACTGCCGCCATCGAGCTACTCCCATTGGACTCTAAGGTCTCTGAGACGACTCGGATGGTGTAACCGAACTCCTTCTCTGAAGGCAGCGCTGGAGTCAGAGCTCTTCTTGCTAAACTGCCATGGCCGATTTCTCGACGACCTGGAGTTCGCTGCGAACGAGCTTCTCCCACGCTAAATGGCGGGAAGTTATAGTGCAGCATAAAACGATCTTTAAGATCTGTGTCCCAGAGGGCTTCACTGCGCTGCTGATCTTCTGCAGCGGCTAGAGTCACAGAGGCAAGAGCCTGCGTCTCTCCCCTTGTAAACAAGGACGATCCGTGGGGCCTCTTCAACACGCCCACTTCACAGGTGATAGGCCTGATATCTTTTAAGGAGCGACCATCGATGCGTGTCCCTTGATCCAAAATCATAGATCGCATCAAGTCGGACTGGATGTGACCAATCTTGCTTTTCATGACAGCCTCTTCAGGAGTACCCTTCCCTGGGCTGAGTTCCTGCAAGGTCTGCTCCACCACTTTTTTATAAGCTCTGCTTCTCTCTTGCTTGTCTCGGATCTGGAAAGCCTTTTTGAACAAAGGTCCAGCCATGTTCTCGCAACTCAGAAGAAGATCTGAACTCAGATCCTTCTGGGCTTCAACAGTAAACTTAGGCTTTCCTATCTCCTTCTGAACAGCAATCTGCATGCCAAAGAAAGGTTCCATCACCTTATGAGCATACTCTATGCTTTCCAGCATCTTCGCTTCAGACAAGAAATTCGCACTCGCCTCGACCATCAAAACAGCATCCGGTTTACATGCTATATGGAGATCTAAATCACCCCCACCTTCAACCCCCTCACGAGGATCGACCAGGTACTGTCCGTCTTTCAATCCAATAGAGAGACCAGCCACCGGACCATTGAAAGGAATGTCGCTAACCATAAGAGCTGTACTGGCGCCAACCAAGGCTAATGGACCTGGATTAAACCCGTGCTCATAGGACATCACAGTCGCCGTGACAATCACTTCTCTTCTGAAATTTTTTGGGAAACAAGGCCTAAGCGGCCTGTCGATCAGACGAGCCGTCAGAGCAGCACTGTTAGAGGGTTTCCCCTCTCTCTTTAAGTACCCCCCAGGAACCCTTCCTGCTGCATAGGATTTTTCTATATATTCGACTGTAAGAGGGAAAAAGTCGAGATCCGGGGACGAAGAATCGGAAGCACAGACCGTGACGAGCACTTGCGTTCCACCAGAGCTGACCATAACAGAACCATTGGCCTGCTTAGCGAACTTCTGGAACTCAAAAGTTATAACTCGCCCACCGACAGTGACTTCGTACTTAATTGGTGTCATTGACATTTTTACCGTCTCTATTTTCGGATGCCTAGCTCAGCGATCAAACTTCTGTAAGTATTACCATCTTTTCTCTGGAGATAATTCAGGAGCCGTCGTCTTTGCCCGACTGCTTTCATAAGACCACGGCGAGAATGGTGATCCTTCCCATGAGTCTTGAAATGCTCATTGAGGTAGGTCAGTCTGTGTGTCAACAAAGTGATCTGAACCTCTGGTGAAGCTGTGTCTTGTGGATGTCTACGGGATTTCTGAAGCAAAACCCCTTTTTCACTATGATCGAGTGTCATTTTTTAGCTCTCTTCCTTCTTGAACTTCCGTCGTGCCTATTTGTTTTTTCTATCTTTTTCTATCATCATACTTCTATATTTAAACAGCAGAATACTTCTTTAAACGTGGGGCGCGTACGATGGGTAAGCACCCCGCAACGTATGTGTAAGTATTTGTACCATTATTTACAGGGCGACGCTCGTGAAACCAGGGGCAGACTAACCAACTCCCCCCAAACTTGCAAGAAAAATTCACTGTTATGAAAATCATCAATATAATGGCCGCCAGCCTGGATGGCAGGATTGCAGCACAGACGATCGAAAATTCTGAAGAAAGAAAAAAGTTTGGCCTGAGCAATGAAGACGATCAAGCCTTCCTTCGCTCCGAACTCCGCCAAGCAGACGCCGTAATCTTAGGGTCGCGAAGTATCCTGGCTGACGGCCAGCTTATCGAGGGTATAAACGATAAAGGCCAGCAAGCTCTTTGGGTTCTCTTCACGACAAAAGGCCTTCCTGCCACACTCCCCTTCTGGCGCCAAACCCACATACCCCGCATCCTTGTCTCCCCACAACCCTTGAACCCAGTCCCCAAGCTAGACAAGACCCCTGGAGCAGGCGCCCCCGTCAATTGGACTTACGGCCAACAACATCCTGCTAGGTTTGTCTACGAGAAACTCCAAGACATCGGGATAGAGCGCGTCCTTCTTTTTGGCGGCGGACAAATCAACGCCTTGTTCTATGAACAAAAGCTTGTTAGCGAGCTCAAACTGACACTAGCGCCCATCCTCGTTGGAAAAGACACCCCCTTCTTCGTTCAGCCAGAACTCTCATCTGAGCGCAGGTTCAAGCTCCTTAGCGTAGACGCTCGCTCCAGTTTTGTTTATCTCCACTACGAGGTGATTGACTGAGACAAAATTTTGATTTCTAATAGTAGCTAAGAGTTATTCTAAAAACGAGCTGCCTTGTCTTCGTCAACGACTGTCTTTGATTTTCTTGCTGCTATACGTTCCGTTTGAGTGCCTGAGCGTGGTGCCTTGCGGCTCCGAAATCACATATCTTCGCCTTTGGAGTAGTCGTTTTCATGAGAAAAACAGATGAAAATAGGTACCCCCACTCTGCAACACTCTTTAAATTTTGCAAAGAGGCATTGGGTCTCCGTTATGGTGGCAACGTAAAAGTCATAGACCAAGATGTCGGCGCGATCCTAGGCTATGATCCAGCCGATTGTAGCCATTGGAAAAAAGGGAAGAAGAACATCAGGGCCCTCAGCACGCTGAAGAACATAGCTGAGCACCTTCATATTGATGAACGCCTGCTGATCGACATCACGGCGGGAAAGATGTCTTTAGAGGAAGCCCTCTTCGAATACAAGGGTTATGGACACTTCTCCTTGCAAGATCTACCACTAGAGAACTTCAAAAAAGAATACTTCAAAAATCCAGCACGCTGGCAGCCATCAAGCCAGTCCAAAACTTTTGAAGAGCTTTTTGACGTTCGCCGGGAAGAAGTCGTGGCCCTTGCCCTATCGGTTCTCAAAAGAGGCGACTTTCAGGAAGCTCCGATCTATTTACCTGAACTTTGCCAACTCATACCGCAGGTCTCCCTCGAAGAAGACGAGCTCTTAGGGGAAGCCCTAGAGATTCAATCTCATCGCGAAACCCACTCTGAGCTCGTGATCCGATACAACCCGAGTAAGATGAGACCTTATATGAGGTTTCTCATCGCTAAGCAGCTCTTCAAACATATGCAGTACAGCTCTATAGAGAAGTCCGGACTCTGGCAAAATCCAGATGAAATCCTTGAAATACAAAGCAACATTTTTGCAAGTATCTTGCTCATCCCAGGCCACCTCCTGCAGCAAGAAGTCGGCAAAGTCGACTCCTCGTTTGACATCGTCCAACAACTGGCAGACATCTTCTGGGTATCCAAGGCGCTGATGAACAAACGCCTCACCGACTACCTCACGCTGGGTTTATAGAAGGCAAGGAAGAGGGCTTGGGAGAAAACCTGGACTTGAGCCAACCTGTCCAAGTACCATGGCAAACCTCGCCATTGCAAGCACAGCGAAGCAATCTCCATGTAAAGGCAAGATTGCTTCGTCGCCTGCGGCTCCTCGCAATGACGAAGCAATACGCGTAGTCGAATAGGTGCCAGCTGGTTTCTCCCAATAAATCAAGCTCGAGCAGATGATTTTATCTCTGCTATTTCTTTTTTCAGCTCTCTGATCTCTTTCACCAGCTCTGGTAATTTTCTGAGCAGCACTGCCTGCCTTCTCCACTCCTGAGCCGGAATGGCAGGCATCCCATGATACTCCCCAGCCAGCTCTTGTGACGCTGTCAGGCCACACTGCCCACCAAGGATGACTCCATCTCCGACTTCTAGACCAGGGGCAATTCCAGCCTGACCCGCAGCAATGAAATTCTTCCCGATCTTCGTACTCCCTGCTATTCCAACCTGAGCACAAAGCATAGAATTCTCTCCGACCTCCACATTGTGACCGACGTGGACATGAGAATCTAATTTCACCCCCTGCTTGAGATGTGTTTTCTCAAAAGTAGCTCGATCAATGCTGCAAAGTGATCCTATCTCGACATCCGCATCGATACGGACATAGCCCGTCTGCGGTATTTTTTCCAAACGAGAACCTGTCGGGGCAAAACCAAAACCATCTCCACCCAAAACAGCTCCCCCATGAATCATAACCCCCTGCCCAAGCTGCGTCCCCGCCATGAGAACCACTCCTGGAAAAAGAATGCTCCCTGCTCCGACCTTACAGTTCTCCCCAACATAGACCTGAGGGTAAATAATAACCTGCTCAGCAATCTGAGCAGAGTCCCCCACATAGCAAAACGGATAGAGAACAGCTGTGGGGTGGACAGATGCCGAGCTGGAGACGAAGGCCAATTCGCTCTGGCCAGAGTAACTATGTGTCCGCTTATAAAACAGCTGACCTGCTACAGCCATAGCCGCCTGGGGATTGGAGTGGACAAGTTGGGCAATATGAAGATTTTCAATGGGAGATTTGACAATAACAGCTGAGGCGCGTGTTTGAAACAAGTCGTTTTTGAACTTCGTATTCGTAAAAAAACTAACGTGACCTGCCTCCGCAGAGTTTAAAGGACAGAGCCCTGTGATCTCAAGTTCTGGCGAGATTTGGTGGGCAAGGATCAGTTTGGCAGAAAGCAATTGAGCTAATTCTTGGAGTTTCATCACATAGCCTTACAGTTGAAATTCTCTTTTCTTTGTCTAAAGAGGGCGTTCCCCCCTCTTTATATCTCCCCCCTCATCCACTCAGAACGTTCAGATTTTTTAAACCCAGCTCCTGCAGCTCTTCAGCACTGACTGCTTGACAGTAATAGGCTCGCAGCAAAGAATTCACAAGTCCACGACCCGTCGCCGCATCGTCAAAACTCGCTCCTAAACGACTAGCCTGCTCTTTTTGATTTAAAAAATGTTGAAATCTTCCTACCAAATTTTTGAGATCTTTCCATAAAAAATAATAAGTAGCCAAATACCGAATGGGGATTTGGGCCGGATGGAGATCCCAGCCCTGATAGTAGCCCTGAGAGAGGGATCTCTGGATATTAAAAAACGACTCCTTCCAAGCTCTTTGAACCAGATTTTTATTCTCTTCTGCTTGAGACTTCGTAAGCTGTGCCCCTTTGTGAGGGGGAACCGGTAGAGTTGTCGTCGCTCCATCTGCAAACCAAACGGGGAGATCAAAGCACGACAGTTGGACAAGATTCTTGGCCAAAATACAAAGAGAGTGATGCATAGCCTGATTCTCAGCACTAACCCCACAGGAAGCCGTAAAATCGTATGTACCGATATGCAAGCCTCGACAACGCCCCTGACTCATCTCAACCCAAGCTCTAAGAGGATTCGAACCCTGTCTATCCAAGACAGCAAGGGGAGTCTCTACCATAAACTCACAGCGAATAAGCCCTCGGGGAATCTTGCAGATCTTTTCGAGAGCGGTCAAAGCATCGAGCAGGACCTGAACCTGCTCCTTTGACTCCACTTTGGGAAGCGTCACCACAAAATGATCGGGAAGCTTTCCGGAACTGGCACGGAGGAACGTGCTCACAAAGATATCGAGAGTCCTAAGCGATCTTCTGGCTAATTCCAGACTAAGGGCTTTGACCCGAATGCCAAAGAAAGTGGGCAGTAAGCCTTGTTCCATCGCTTTGACGGACTCCAAAGCACTCCTCCGAGCATCGGCATCCTCCTCCTCAGAAGAGCGCAATCCATACCCATCCTCAAAGTCAACGCGAACATCTTCAACCGGCTCCTTCCTCAACTTTTCTTGTGTCTTCAGGATGGCCTTTTCAAGCCATATTTGATCCTCTCCCGAAATATCCAACAGAGCAGATAAATCGCCCAAAGAAGACCCGTAGCCTTGAAAAGAAGCCTGAGCCAAAGCAGCCACCTTAGCCATCGAATTGAACGTCCAGAGCTGAGCCCCCCCATAGAGGGTGTGGATGGGCTGTCTA
This sequence comes from Oligoflexales bacterium, assembly GCA_017985985.1. GTDB lineage: Bacteria > Bdellovibrionota_B > Oligoflexia > Oligoflexales > Bog-1112 > JAGNWK01. Next base: position 16,898 of record JAGNWK010000023.1, on the reverse strand, counting down.
GCATGAAGAACTCCTCCCAAATGACTTCCAAAAGGGGATTGAGTTTGGCTCTGAATCTTTTTGATGAGAATATCGTATTCTTCTTCTCGCAGAGAAAGTTTCATCGCAAGGCTTCCAGCTAAAGGTTAAGAGCTCTATCATAGATAAAACCTTATTCGGTTTACTATTTCATGGATGGTTCCTAGCATAATTTACAAACGATTGAGCCAAAAATCTCTTCACTAAGGACTACAAAATGGCCACCTTAGCAATGCGTTTTATCCAAAAACCCCTTCCCTCGGGACGAATCATTTTCTTAACTATGCTGTATCTCTCCAGTGCCTGTTCGCTAAGCAAAAAGCCAGCAGAATCTCCAAAAACTTATACACCCACATCCGCCCACCTCCAAGAAACAGCACCGGTTGAAAAACCCTTAGCCCTTATCAATCCTCCACTGCCCAAAATTGACGCTGAGGATATCAAAGCAAAAGCACCTCTCGTGCGTGATCACCAGGAGGGTAAGCTACACCTCATGCACATAGATCCTTTGCTTACCGACAAAAATGTAGACCACGCAGAAATGGAGATCTGTGAAGACGGGGGGAATAAGAATTGTGAAGTTTATGAATTTATCGATGTCCTGGAAAGGTTCCCCTCCCCCTACAAAGGATTATTGAAAATAAAAACTCGCTTTTGCGTTTATCAAGCACGCGCTAAAGATGCCCAAAATCCCTGCAGTGCTTGGTCTAAGACCTTATTCTTTAAACAAGCTGTGAACAACAAGGAGTATCACAATAAGCTTTTGGATATTTATGCCTACAAAAATAAGCTTAAAAAAATCTTCCTTACCGCACAGACACACGTCCAAAACTTCATAGAAAGCTGCTCCACTTGCGAACAAGATAAGGTCCAAGGCTGGCGTTCTTTACTCGATGTCGACCCAGAGCTAGCAAAGGAATTTATCTCCAATGACGAGATCCTAGATTACATAGATAGCCACCTTAAAAAAGAAGGGATACCTTCCAACAGTTTAGAGGAAGAGCAGAAATCTCAAGCTATTTTCTGGGCCTTGCTTGCAAAAATGATCACTGAGCACGGCCACCGTCAATCTTTTCTTCACTGGAAGAATAAAATCGATTTGGAAAACTTACAGAGCATTCAAAATAAAGTTGAACAGAGCATAGAAATAGACACTCACTTGAGTAAAAAGGATATGGCTCGCTATAAAGAGCTCCTTCATAAGCAGGAAAATTTAAAGAAAGAGATCGATCGCATCCTAAAAATCAGAAGAAGTCATGAACTTGCTCAAGTCAGAACCATGATGCTTATGAGCAGGCGGGTCACCTCGCTTATCAAAATTCGACTTAACATCAAAAATCCCCTTGCTAGTATTTCTATAGGCATCCTCATAAGCAGTCTCACTGGCTTATTACCTTATAGTGACGGCGGACTTCATCTCAGTGAAAATCCTTGGCAGCTCCTATACAAAGATCTAAGTAATTCCTATGTAGAAGCGAGGACCCTTATCCGCGAAAGGAATCGAGAAATCGACAGCCTCCCCCTTGATCTCATTGATGAAATAGACGAATAAAATAAAATGGGGTCAGCCCCCTTTTTATTCATAAAAGGGGGCTGACCCCATTTCCGGGAGAAAAAATGATTATTGTGACAGGAGCTGCTGGGTTTATCGGAAGTGCTATTTTATGGCGACTAAATCAAGAAGGCCTAAACGACATCTTCGTTGTCGATCACTTTGGTAAGCAGAGCAAATGGAAAAATTTGGTGAAGAGAAATTTCTCTTCCATGCTTCATAAAAATGAATTCTTAGCCTGGCTACAAACAGAAGGTAAAAAGCAAAAGATCGAGGCTATTTTCCACATGGGAGCCTGTTCCTCTACCTTACAGATGGACATGGACTATCTTCTGTCGAACAATGTTCAGTACTCCATGAAAATCTTTGAGCACTGCGCAGAGTTTTCTATCCCCTTGATCTACGCTTCTTCTGCAGCGACTTATGGATTAGGTGAACATGGCTACTCTGATCAAGCAGAAGTTCTACCCAAACTGCACCCCATCAATCCCTATGGTTACAGTAAGCAGCTCTTCGATCTCTGGGCCTCCAAACAGACTCGTAAACCCCCTTTCTGGTGTGGGCTCAAGTTCTTCAATGTCTTCGGACCCAACGAGTACCACAAAGAAGACATGCGAAGCCTCGTGGCTAAAGCCTACCCCCAAATCATCAAGTCAGGAGAGCTGAAACTCTTTAAATCACATCACCCTGATTATGGACACGGTGAACAAAAAAGAGATTTCATCTATATTAAAGATGTGGTTGATGTCATTTTGCATTGTTGGAAAGAGGCGATTCCATCTGGTATTTACAATGTGGGAACAGGACAAGCGAGAACCTTTGCAGACCTTGGGTCAGCCGTCTTTTCTGCACTGAATATGAAACCTGTCTTTGAATGGGTCGATATGCCCCATGAGCTAAGAGATCAATATCAATACTTCACACAGGCTGATCTCAATCAGCTACGCAAGATTGTTCGATATCGAAAACCATTCACAGCTCTAGAGGATGCCATCCAGGATTTTGTCAGAAACTACATCTCTCAAAAAGATCAATACCTTTAAAGCAGATCTTAGGAACTCGGGGATAGGATCACCATTGAAAAACTATTGACGCATCGAACAGTCGCCATCGAGAGTGAGAAAAATCCCACTCAAGTCAGATTTCGCTCTCTGCCTGCAGCTCTTTTTTGGAAGATTTCAATTTCAGGTTTGAGAATATTTATGGCTTGATTGACAGATTTGCAAAACACAATGTTTTCCATATCTTTTTCCGAAAGCAGATTCATCTCAAGCGGCCATTTTTTTATCCACTTCATAAGATCAGGCCACATCTTTTCACCACCTAATAGCAAAATCGGTCTTGGACGGATGTGCTTCACCTGAATCAACTGCCAAGTGTAAAAGAGCTCTAGCAAAGTTCCAATTCCACCCGGGGTCACCACAACGGCATGGCTTATACGCATGAACTCGTCCAGACGAGAGGAGAATCTTCTGTGCTGACGCTTCACATCGAGGTGAAGATTGGCATCGACCTCAAAGGGCAGTTCAATCGGCAAGCCTATAGATCGGGCGAGTGTTCCACCGTCTTTGGCTCCTTTGTTAGCAGCATCCATCAGCCCTGGACCACCTCCCGTCACAATATCGACGCCCTTTAGAGCCAGCTGCTTTGCTAGATCGTAGACCATCTGATAGGCCTCTGTATCTGCCTTCAGACGGGCCGAGCCGAATATGCTCACCCTAAAGAAATCTGTCTCCATTCTCGTCAGCAGGCTATCGATATCCGCGATGATATCGTTCAGTTGGAATATTTTTTTATTGAGGGTTTTCCGGACCTCTTTTTTTGTTAACTTCATAATAATCCGACAAAAAATTGGTAAAACTTAAAAACAATACGTTTCCATCCGATCCACGCCATGAGGTTTCGATTTTAAACAAAGAGACCCTATGAGCATGACCGATTCCAAAAATTTAGAGTCAAAAGGACAGAGGGCACCCCGCATGACGGCGGCAGCCCTACGGACACTCTACCCTCTCGTGAAGCAGATTGTCCCCAATAGATTCATGCGATTACTCTGTTTATTCTATCTGCTTGCTTTTTTTCAACCAAATCTGGCAATTGCTAAAAACAATTCTACCCCCGCTCTAGCTCAAAAAGCCAAGGCTAAACCGCAGCCCCAGCAGCCGGCCCCACCGCAAGAGGCAGCCAAAACCGTCGAGAAGTCCGCCCCTAGCCCGGAGCCAGCGGCCCCAACTCCACAGCCCCAAACACCACAAGAGCAAATGCACGCCTCCGATATCGGAATTCAAATATTTGGCGTTATTATAAACGGCAAAGACCCTAACGCTAACGTTGTTCTCGTGAAGTTTACGAAGTCCAATCAGACAGACGCCAAGAAGATAGGCCATAAACTTGAGCTTGCGAAAACCTACACCATTGCTGGCATAGGACAGAATTACATCGATCTTTTGGAAGACTTAAAAAAAGAACCTATACGAGTTTATAAAGACGGCTTCTCCATCCCCAGCTCCGCAACCCCACCTCCTCCACCCGTAGCGGCTCCCAAAACTGCCGCTGCGTACTCCGAAAACTACCGAGAAGAGGGGTTTGAGAGGACGAAGGGTGATATCACCATGAGTCAGGAATATAGGAAAAAGATCATTGAAACGGATCTCGCTTCTATCTTGATGCAGGCTAGTGCCGAAGCCGCCTTAGATAGCAACGGTAATATCATAGGCTTTACAATGGATCAAATCGATGAGAACAGCATCTTTTGGAAGGGTGGACTCACCAATGGGGACATCATTAAGAGCATCAATGGAGAAGAGTTAAACAATATCCAAACGACTATTAAACTTCTTCACTCCCTCAAAAAAGCAGATCAAATCGATCTTGAAATCATTCGAGGTGGAGCGGTAACTCCGCTTACCATCAAGGTCAAAGGCTAATTCCGCTGCTCTCTACAAACACCTGCCATTGACCCAAAAACCGGCGCAAGCCTCGTCCTCAACACCCATTGCGTAGCTTTGGGTGTAGGACGGGGTCAAACCGTAAAGACTTCGCTTAGGGAGGGGATGCAAACCCCTTCCTAAGCTAGTACGAGCAAAGCGAGTTCAATATTGCATTTACACCATAGAACAAGGATCAATGCGGTAGCACCACTCGGAGTAGCAAGAGCATAGGAACTCCATAAATTCCCATAAAGAATATTTGCACAATACAGAAACATGTCGAGAGAGGCTTCGGGATGGCTTTTTAATATAACTGCAATTTGCCTTCCCTTTGCATCGTCAATCATGAACTTTTCTAAAATAACTTCAAATATTCCCAAACTAAACCCTGCTAAAAGCAAAACAGAGAGTTTCTTATAGAGAACCGCTAAGGCAGGAGCCGTGAACACAGCTTTTTCCCAGTGTAAACACAGCTGCTTTAAAGTTCTCGATAGGATATAAAAAATCACTGCATGAACAATTCCAGGAAACATAAGCACAGTGGCAATCTGATCGACCTGAGCTTCCCGCAAAGAGTATGCTAACAAACTCACTCCCGCACTGCTCTTTGCTATTCTTTCTGTTAAAATTCCTGAAAAAGAATTTATATCTAGCGCAAATAACACGAATACCAGCCCATCAAAGATCACTCTGAAGGCACAGTACCAAGACAAAAAACCAAATATTTTCGTCAGAGATTTAAAATTCATTTTAAAATTTCCACCTAAAAAACAGCATCAAACACCAGGGTGGAGATAACAAAAACACCACAAAAAGCCAGCTATTCCTTTATTACCTTGATTTTAACGTGTATTGGGGCACCCGCAAGGATAGGTCCGGGGAAACTGCGCACTGGTTCCCACCAACAATACCGGTCCCGCAAGGAGGGGTCTGGGGAAACTGCGCAGCTGGTTCCCCGGGAAAGAGCCTAGTCGATGAGATTAGGCCTATGGGGTTGGAAGAAGGCATTCATACCGACAGATAAACTTTCCGTCCGATAGGGCAGAGGACTTACAGCGTAGTCCACACGAAACATAAATCTGTAGACTTGTGGGATGGAGAACCGTAGCCCCGTACCAAATGAAAACCGAGCATCGAGTTTGTCCCAATCATCGTGAGCAGCTCCGAGATCTGCAAACACAGCACCTTGCACCCAAAACCTATGTCTTCTCAACAGAAGATAGCTTAACTCCGAGTTAGCGTAGGCAGCCTTTGATCCATAGATCTCCCCATCTGGAATCCCTCTAATGGAGTCAAGGCCACCGAGAAAGGTCTTCGCTCCATAGGCCATCGATTCACTTCCCACAGCGAAAAGATGAAGACCGAGATTCCAGGACTCCCCAAGCCATTTATAGTAGAAGACATTGCTTTCAAAAGCCAGGCTTGGACCCGTATCCTCTGAGGAGGACGTTAAGCCAAAAAGCCCCTCCCACTTCATGCCATCCATCAAAGCATTATCGACGGATATTTTATCTGTCTCCATCACATAGGCTAAACGCGTAAAGATTCCAGATTGCAAACGAAAGCGGGGTTCTAGCAAAGAACCTTCTCCAAAACTGAGGGGGAGTTTAGTTAGAACATAACGCGTCGATCGGAGATCCACACCAGATCTTAGTCCTTGAAACGACTCTGGCCAAAGCATCTTAGCTCGCTCCGTCCACTCATCAGCACGGAATTCCTGATCCCTCTTCCCCCGAACATCATACAAAGTTCTTATCCTGTAATAATTTCTAAACTCACCCCCAAAGAAGTAGCCACGTCCCAGAGCATCATGATTTTTAGCAAAAATCATATATCCAATGGGAGCTCTCCCATATCGCCTAATATCTAACCCTACCGACAAACCTTTACCGAATAAATTGGTCTCATAAGCCCCCAAAACCCAAAGTGGAGTCCCTCCACCAAACTGCCCCCTCAACACCGGGATGAACGTCCACTTCTCCTCTACCGTGATCTGTAGGGTCCCCCCTTCCGAGGGGACAGCAAACGTATCGACGGATCCTGATTTTTTCTCTCCAAAAAATTCCACCTGAGCAGAAGAAAAAATTCTTATCGACAAAATCCTCCTCCGCAGAGGCTCGAGTTCTATCCTTGGCAGCAAACAAGGAACATTCAAGCCCAAAACGGAAGCAAGCCACGCAGGATCTGTCCTGTTGAGACCTCGGAATATCAGCTTTTCAACAAGGACAGATTCCCCTTCATCCCCCTGAGCAAGATCTGAAAAAGACGAGGTGAGACAAGTCTCACATTTTTGAAGTTTTCTATCACTCTGACTAGATTCCACAGAAAAAGCCTGCGGAATAGCCAGACCCAAAAGCATCAGGATAAAAAGAAAAAACCGATGAATAGTTCCCCATGGAAAAGAGCTGGGGTTGAGGAGAACGACCAAATGAGAATCAGAAATAGAAGGGCAACGTGGAGGAGAACACTGTACGATTCTTCCTAAGTTTTGAATAAGCTCTCCTTCAAGCTCGTCTGTCGCACTGAGCTCACATGATTTTTGGTGGCTACCGTCAAGGCTTTCAAGGATCCCACAAAAATAGCCAACTTCTTCGCTCTGGTCAAAGCCGTATAAATTAAATTTCTCTGCAACATGACATAGTGAGACATCAACAGGGGAATAATCACTACAGGAAATTCACTCCCCTGGGATTTATGGATCGTAATCGAATAAGCCAACTTCAGATCGAGAACTTGCTCCTCTGAATATTGTACCATTCGTTCGTTGAACGACACCAAAGACTTCCCCCCCTCTACCTTGGTTTTTGCGATATAACCAATATCCCCGTTAAAAACGGACAGCTCATAGTTATTCACAGTTTGAATCACTTTATCTCCCGTTCGCAACGAAACATTCTGCCTTAGTAGTTTTATCTCTTTTTCATTCGAAGGAGACAGTCCTGATGGATTTAAAACGCCTTGAATCTCAGCATTGATTTTTTCGCTACCCAGCTCTCCCCTGTTCATAGGAGTAAGAATTTGAACATCCCTCAGAGCATCATAGCCAGCCTTAGGAAGGAGATCGACGAGCAAATTTTTCAATAAATCTATAATTTCTTCAGCATCACGAGCTTCAATAAAGTGACAGTCGCAGTGAGGATCATTCGAAAAGCTTGGGGTCTCTCCTCTGTTGATCATGTGAGCAAAATCGACAATAGAAGAACTTTCTGCCTGCCTAAAGACCTGACTGAGACGAATATAGGGAATCGAACCCGAGGCAATTAAATCTCTGAGAAAATTTCCTGGACCTACAGAAGGAAGCTGATCCACATCCCCAATCAACACAATCTGCGCTGTCAGAGGAACGGCCTTGAGTAAAGATCTTGCCATCCTAATATCCACCATCGAGACTTCGTCGAGGATGAGCACATCACAGTTCAAAGGATTCGTCTCATCCTTATGGAAACTTCCATTTTCCTGTGAAAATTCCAAAAGACGGTGGATGGTCTTGGCCGGCAGAGAGGACACCTCCTTCAGTCTTTGGGCGGCTCGTCCCGTAGGAGCAGCTAGAAAAACCTTTTTACCCATGGCCCGGAATAAGTGAATGATCGTCTTTGCCGTCGTTGTTTTACCGACCCCCGGTCCACCGGTAAGAATAAACACCTTCTCTCGGCTCGCAATCCGCACAGCCTCTCTCTGTTCCTCGCTCAGCAGATTGCCTGTTCTCTCGCCATAAAGACTGAGCCAGGTCTCTACCCTAGCCTGCAGGGCGAGAGCGGAGGAAGCTAAATTACTTTCTTGCGTTTTTGCCGCCGTAGATCCAATGATCTGTTGAAGATAAAAGCTCACCTCGTTCTCAGCCAGAAGTAGATCCGCAAGAAAAAATCGCCTCTGCCGCTCCTCCCCATCAGCTTTGGGTGGGCGCACACAGATCTGAGCCTGCTCTTCTAAGTTCTCGGACTCCTCAAGAAATTTAGGATCGAGGACATGCCGCGGCAGCTCTAAGGTTTTGGCCAGAGAGTCTAGCAGCTGAGCTTCCGTCAGATAGCAATGACCTTTATCCTCCGCCTGCTGCAGTTGATAAAGAATCCCCTGTTGGACCCTCTCTGGAGAGTCCATCGCGAGGCCAATAGACCTAGCAATTTTATCAGCCGTCAGAAAACCCATTCCATAAATTTTTCGAATCAAAGCATAAGGATTTTGCGACACGGTCGAGATCGTATCTCTGCCGTACATATCCAGAATTTTTTTTGAACTATGGGGTGAAAAACCATGCGTCTGCAGAAAGGCTAGAATCTTTGTCTCCTGCGTCTTCTCTTCCCAGACCCGGATCACCTTGGCAGCTGTCTTTTTTGAAAAATGGGGGACTGTCTTCAATTTCTGAGGATTCTGATCCAGAACCTTGAACGTGTCTTTCTTGAAGTGATGAACAATTTTTTCTGCAGTCTTGAGTCCTACCCCTTTAAAGAGACCCCCTGATAGGTACCGAATCATCCCCTCCTCTGTATGGGGACGAATTCTCACAGATCTGTGAATTTTAAACTGGGAACCAAAGGATACATGCTCCGTCCAAATCCCAAAAAGAAGGAGTAGCTCCCCTGGTTGGGGGGATAAAACGGGACCAAGAGCCGTCACGGCTCGTAAACTACCCTCTTCCTGTCCCTTCAAAATAGCCCAGCCACTTTCTTCATTATAGAAAGTGACGTTATTTACAGAAAGATTCAGCTCATGGAGGCCATGTTCTCCATAGTGCTGAGGAACATGTGAAATATCGCGTGCTTTATCAAAAGACATACATTTGCCAGCTCAAAATCTTGATAATTAAAGAAAATTGAATTTTCTACCGATGGGTGGCATGGGTCCAGTGTTTTATTAGAGGCCAACTAGGAGGTTGATAATTTTATGAAATGCCGCTTTTCCTTCAAACATATGAAAACATCACCTGTTCTCAGTGAATATACAGAGGCTAAGATCGCTGCAAAGATCGAACGATTTGCAACCAAGCCGATCGAAGCCCACATAACCTTTTCCCTCGAAGGGAAAGACTTCCTCGTCCACTGCAACGTAATGGGGGGAGATGGATTTAATTTTCAGGTTGAAGCCCAGTCCAACCACATGAACACAGCCATCGATAGAATGGCTGACAAAGTTGAAGCTCTGCTCAAAAAACAAAAAGAAAAAATCAAACGACACCACCAACCCCACCAAACAGACGAAGGGGGAATCTCTCTAGTTCTCGCCCAGCATGAGTCCAAGTTCGTAGCCGAAAACGAAGACGAAGCAGCTATCGATGCAGAGGACCTGATCAAGTATGAAAAAGCCAGACTGCGCCCAGCCAGCTAGAAGCAGCTCAGGCCGCTCCTAAAACTAGCCGCTCCTAAAAAGCTCGCCCATCTTCTTCCCAAGTAGCGAAGAAGAGATAAAAATCGAAATCGCTAAAATGACCATGGAGACAACCCCTAACGCACTCGCTAGGAACTCCCCACTTCCCTGCTCTTGGTAGAGCACATAGATGGCTTTAGTGATCGGATAGAAACGATCCTTCATTGCGAGGATGAGAGAATCTGAGACATCCAGCATGGCGTAAGAAAAGCAAAGCACTCCACCCGCAATCAAATTAGCCATGACCAGAGGGATGGTGATTTTACGCAGGGTGTAGAGCTTAGTAGCCCCAAAGCACTCCGAGGCTTCCTCTAAAACGACACTCGTCTGCTGTAACCCTGCTGTCGCGGACCGAACCATATAGGGGAGCCGACGAATAGCATAAGCTATGACCAGAAGGGGAACTGGATTCACTAAAGGATCAAGGAACGTATGCGAGTAAGTCACCACATAACCAAAAGCGATAACAATACCAGGCAAGGCGAGTGGGATCATGACAAGAGCGTCTAAGACCCCAGCAAACGGGATCAATTTTCTGGTCACAATGAAAGCGATGAGCAGACCTAGGAAAAGGTCAAGAACCGTGGAAAGACTAGCAAAAAGAAAACTATTCTTGATAGCAATCCCAGACAATTCATGCTCAAAAATCATGCTGTAGTACTTTAATGTGTACTTTTCAGGCAAAGCTGTCATAAACCAATTTTCGCCTATACTCGTCACAAACACCGTAAGGTGGGGGATAAGGGCGACGAAAACGACGGAGAGGATAAGACCATAGATGAAAATAGAACCAAGCAAGCTTGGTTTTTTCATTGCTGGGGTCACATGACCAACCGACATCATCTGATACTTCTTGCCTCCACCCAAAAGATTTTTGGAGAGAAGAAAAAAGGCTATGGTGATCATGACGACGACACAGACCAGGGCATAGCCGACGGGATTCTCGTGTATGTCAGTGATCAGGTTAAATATTTTAACAGGAACCGTGTCGTGATAACCCACCAGCAACGGCGTTCCAAGATCTGTCAAAGCCCAGATGAAAACGACGCTCGCCCCTGCAAAGAAGCCTGGTTTAGCTAGGGGCCATACAATATCTTTGTACCTTCTCCACCTGCTGATACCGAAGGTATGAGCCACCTCTTCCAGACTGGGATCTATGTTTGAAAACGCAGCTGAAAGGTTCAGATGCATAATCGGGTACAGATGCAGAACCTCGAGCAAAACAACGACCCAGAACATATTCTCGTCGGCAAGCCACTCGATCGGGGTGTCAATCCAGCCTCTTTCCATAAGAAAAATATTAATCGCTCCAAAACGAGCAAAGAATCGCTGAATCCCAATGGCTCCGACGAACGGAGGCATAATCATGGGAACAAGCAGAAGCCCAGACAAGAGGCCCTTCCATTTAAATTCGAAGCGTGCGTAAATGATTGCCAGAGGAAGGCTTAAGAGAGTCGAAAAAAAAGTAGCTGCCAGTCCAATTCTAATGCTGTTCCACAGAGCACTCGTCTGCGTCTCATTCAAAAAAAGGAGCTTAAAAAACTCCAAAGTAAAATGACCGTCCGAGATGAAAGCCTTGCTCACAATTACGACAACTGGCCAGATCAGGAAGAGAACGAGGAATACACAGGTCAATAGAACAATAGTATAGCCCAAAATTTTTGATGCCAGTCGAATCAGAGGACTTTGAGCCCAGGCATCCTGTGTTCGACTATGATCCATCTTCATATAGACTTCGCTGACATAGAGGGGTCTCTCGGGAGAACAACCATATGTTGCGGATCTATGAAACAGTGGATTTCTTGTCCCTCGAGAAAATCATGATCACCAACATGGTAGAGATTAGCCTTGAGGGTTTTGTCACCGGAATAAGTGAGATTCAACTGCTCCATCTCACCGAGGTAGGTGACTCTAGAAATTTTCAACTTCACCGTATTGTGATGGTGGGAAAGGGATTGACCCCCCTCATTCTCAACCTGAATGGCCTCAGGACGAATGGAGAGATCCACCTTGTCACCCTTGCGGAAAGAACCGGTGATTCGATGAGTCTGTAGTAGACCTAAGACCGTGTCTACCTTGTGAATCCCAGAGGACTCTTCGACGTAAGTTCCTGTAATAATATTCGTTTCTCCAATAAAAGCAGCTAGAAAGGACGAGTTCGGCGTAAGATAAAGGGCTTTTGGAGAACCTGTTTGTATCTTTACTCCCTCATGCATAACCGTAATCTGAGTCCCCATGGAGAGGGCCTCTTTTTGATCGTGAGTCACATAAAAAGTCGTAATTCCAGTCTCCCTATGAATGCGAGAAATATTATCTCTCATCTCCAGTCTAAGCTTCGCATCCAGGTTGGAAAGAGGTTCATCCAAGAGAACGACGTTCGGCCTAATAGCAAGTGCCCTCGCTAAAGCAACCCTCTGCTGCTGTCCACCAGAGAGCTGGCTTGGCAGCCTCCCCTGCAGATGCGAAAGTTGAGTAAAAGCAAGCGCCTCAGAAATGCGGGAACGCAACTCCGTCGGGCTTAACTTCCTTAGTTTGAGTGGATATTCAATATTCTGACGTACAGTCATATGAGGCCACAAAGCATAGTTTTGAAAAACCATGCCAATCCCTCTATCCGAGGAAGCCTCATCGGTCACATCTTTGCCATCGAATAAGATCTTGCCCTTCGACACCTTCTCTAGACCTGCAAGCATCCTCAACGTAGTTGTTTTTCCACAACCGGATGGCCCTAGCAAAAAATGAAGGGAACCTTTCTGAATGTGCAGATTGAGATTCGAAACAGCTGTCACTGACCCATATTGCTTAGTGACATTGATAAACTCAACTTCCATTACCTACCCTTATCGCTTGAACTCTATCTGTCACGTTATTGAAAACGAACTAAGAACCATCTTGATGGCCCTTAGTTCCCAGCATAGATCTTTAAAAGACCTGAATACTTCGTCCTAGCATAATTTAACCACTCGTTGATCTTCTCATTCCGAAACGTTTTATCACTCCACTTCTCCGCATACACTTCTAGATCACGCTGCGAGACAGGGATCTCAAAAAAAGTCTTGGTAGCAGCTGCGGGGAACTTTTTGGTGATGATGGCCTTCCAAGCCAACTTCAACTCGCGATGGGGGTCGATAAGCATGGCTCCTAGAAGATCAGAGAGCACGAATTGGAGCTTAACTACGCGGTCCAAATCTAGCACGAAGGTTGGAATTTTCAAATCAAAAGGGTTCAGCACAGAGACCCTGCGCCCCTCTGTTTCGAGATAGGCCTGCCTGTTGACAGACATCCTCCCTAGACTCGTAAACTTAGGTCCATCTCCAAGGCCTTTGGGCAGAAGAAGAAATTTCTGAGCTTGTGTGGAGAGAACAAACTCGACAAAACGCTTAGCAACAAGTGGGTTAGGACCTCTTTTCAAGATCGCAATGGGATCCGAATTGATGATGGTCTTATCTTTTGGGTAAATAAAACCAAGATTTTTTTCACCCAACTCATCTAACTTTGAAAACGCAAAATAATCGACACTCAAACCCGCACAAGACTCTCCCGCCACAACAGCCTTGATAGGAGCGGAGCTAGAGCTCACAAACTTCCTCGTGTTAGCGGCAATACGAGTGAGGAGTTCCCAGCCCTTCTCCCAACCCTTGCTCTGAAGGATAGTCAGATTGATCGTCAGGAAGCTTGAAGAATGCCTCGGATCCGAGCTGCTCACGTTATCAAAGTATCGCGGATCTCCCAAATCATCCCAAGTTTCTGGGAGGGGGATCCTCATAAGATCTTGCATTTTTTTATTGTAGAAAATCCCGAAGGAAGACAGTGCTGCTGCGTGCCAAGTCTCCTTTTTGTTATAGAGGAAGACCCCCTGGATCTCTTCTGGAACATTCGCCTTCAGGCTAGCCGGCAGAGGGTGGGGTTCAAGAAGACCAAGTTGGTCTAGCTCCATGTAGGGATGTTCCCCTCCACCCCAAAACACATCGATCCCAGAAGACGGATTTTTTTCAAATCTCATCAAAACGTAGCGAAGATCGTCCGATGCACCTCCTTGGTCCAGCCAGTCTACGCTCACCTCCGTTTTGTAAGTTTTTTTATAGTATTCCGTAAAGGCGGGAACGATCTCCTGCTCCACAGACTTTCTGTGGGGAGAAATGATTATCAACTGATCCTTTGCCAGCGCAGCGGATGCATGAGTCAGGAGTAACAACGAATAAAAAAGGAAGCTTTTCAAAACCGAAAGGGACGGGATAAAAGAAAACCGGATCATTGAAAAACCTCCTGATGATGGCCTCGTAGAACCGGGTCGGATTCTACGTCTCACTGTTGAATCTGCAAGGAAGAAGTCATGGCGATTTTTTCATCAGACAATTTATCAGACATTTCTTAGACAGGGGATGAATGCTTGCATTAACCGTAAAGAACTTCTTTAAGCACCCTCTTTGCAATAACAGGGGAGCTGTTTATATACTGGCTGGGACACGACGAAGGCCTATTCTTGTCCGCGAGGAGTCTGTCGTAAATAGCCTCGAGCAGCTTTCTCCCTGAGTCGAGATCGTGACGGACATAATGCTCAATCTTCTCACGATGTAGACCCTCTGCCCTCCTCGCCATCTCCTTGAGCAACTCCCCGCAACGCATAGGCCTCGGTAAAGCAGGCTGGCTAGAGACCAAAGGCTCTACAGACCCCCCATTTTTAATAGCCAGAATCGGAGTCTTAGCTTGAAGGGATTCCCCTGAAGATTGAGACTGGTTGGTCATCGTTTTGAGCTGATTGGTCTTCTGCACTTTTTCGTGCTTCTGAATTCTCAGCCTTAGCGTTTGCCACTTTACCCCATAACGGTGGAATAATTTCCCTTCGAATTTCTGGCCAACTTCTTCCTTGGTGACATAACCCTGCCAGTTAAGAAGAAGAACCTGCGCTCCATGGGCTCTCAAGGTTTCAGGAACAGAGCTGCTTATCACATCTAAGTCCAAACGTTTGAAGTAGCGTCCCATGATAATACAAGAAAAGGATGGGATAAGATCCTTGTCGAGATTCGCTTGCTCAATCAGCTCCAGGTGATCATGAAAATGATAAAACTTCACATCACTACCAAGAGCCTGAAGCCAGCCACGACCAACATTTGTATCTTCATCCAGCAAACAAACAGAAGCTTTTCGTTTCATGGCGAAGGTATCCATATCTTCAAAATAATGTTTAGGAATAATCTTAGCGAGTTAACTGAATCGATGAGTTCTATGCGTGCCCATGCTTAGCAGAGACTCGCCAAAAAGAAAAGGAATTAATCGTTTTTTTAAAAAAAATTGTCATTTTAAGATCTTAGAGGATGGCCTCATGACATTAAGGAATTTTTGCAACATTCTCCCACGCCAAGGCTCAACTGTTAGATTAGAGGCTGGACAATAGAGACAGCTCAAAAAGTTCTCAAGAGACATGAAGACCGAGGATGTTTGGACTTTGAGAGCCTAGCGAGATCTAACTTCTTCGAGGGGGATACTTATGGGGGTAGCTCAAACCCTGTATACGGGTGTGACAGGACTTTCAGTCAATGCAGATGGAATGGCCGTCGTAGCTAACAACATAGCCAATGCAAACGCCAAGGGCTTTAAAAAGGATCGGGCTGAATTTGAAGATATACTCGCCATAGATTTGAACGGCGGTAGTGCTGGTCAGATCGGTCGAGGCGCACGCCTCGGGGACGTCCGGACCATACACAGCCAAGGCGGAATGAAAGTGACAGACAACCTCACAGACCTAGCCATCCAAGGTTCAGGCTTCTTTGTCGTCACAAATCCATCAAAAGATGTCAATGAAACTGCTGGAAAAAGCTACTCCCGCGTTGGCAACCTTCATTTCGATAAAGACGGCTACTTTGCAACCCCATCGGGAGGCAGAGTTCAGGGGTTTATGGCCGACGGCAAAGGGGTCCTCTCTTCAAAGCTCACAGATGTTCGGATAGAAACAAACACGATTGCCCCACGAGCGACAGAGACGCTTACCCTCAACGTCCAACTCGACGCAAGGGCAAAGGTCATTCAAGAGCCCTTTTCAACTGCAGCAACGGACAAGACCTCAAACTTTAGCACGACAGCCACTGTTTTTGACAGCTATGGAAAATCCCACCAGAACACCATCTTCTTCCGCAAAACAGCTGCTTCTGCTGAAGGAGTTGAATGGGAATGGCACTCTCTGGTCGACGGAAAAGAAGTCACCGACTCTGATCCGGGAGTCGAGTGGAAAGAAATCGGCATGGGGAAGATTAAGTTTGATAAATTTGGATTATTACTAGACGAACAGCAGTCTGTCACTTCTGCCAACTTTGCCAATGGAGCCCTCCCCAACCAGCAAATTAAAGTCGACTTTGGGCAGAACGTCGGTGTCGAAGCTGGACGAGGTATAGGAGCCTCCACCTCGATAGCAGGAGACTCTGTCACAACTTTTCATCAACAAGATGGTTACGAGGCTGGTCAAATCAAATCCTTAGACATTGGACAGGATGGGAAAGTTACCGGAGTTTTTACGAACGGGGTTCAACGAGTTCTCGCAGGCATAGCTCTTGCGACCTTCCCAAATGAAATCGCCCTATTAAAACTCGGAAAAAATCTTTTCTCCGATAGCATAGAATCTGGTCCTGCTAACATAGGTCTAGCCCAAACAGGAACTCGAGGATCGCTCTACTCTTCCACTCTCGAAGAGTCCAACGTAGATTTGGCAAGTGAATTTGTCGACATGATCACAACACAAAGACTGTTCCAAGCCAACTCACGTTCTATCACCACAGCGGATGGGATGCTTGAGGAAGTTATCAACCTTAAACGATAAGACTAGGAACCATCTCACAAGTCGTATAGCAAGGCATTGAGGAGCGAGCAGCGCAGTTGACTTGCTGGTAAATGAGCAGCGCAGCGACGAAAATTCGCAATCGGGTAAGAGGGGTTTTATCCCCGTCTTCCCACAAAACCGTGCTTACGGATCACGTACACGGCTTTTCAGCTAATCTAATCCAAATATTCTGATCTCTCCAGTGAGGCAGGTTTCTATCGGAGAA
>JAGNWK010000097.1 GCA_017985985.1 Oligoflexales bacterium | reverse complement strand
ACAATGGCCATCAGCTTGTGGCCTTTCCCACACTTCGTTTTCCCAACAAAATCAGATCCATTTTTGCTTCGAATAAACATGCCATCAATAAATGTACTGCTCATTCCAAGGCGGCCTCTGTCCTCTCTTAGTATCTTCCGATACTAAGCGCATGGATGTCCGTCGAGTTTTCTTGGAGAAAATTAAGGCTGAACTGGCGGCTAGAACCTACATTAAAGATAGGGGTCAGGCACTGGGCCGTTAGTCTTGGGAAAATGATGACGTATTGGGAGCATAGAAAAAATGAAGGAACTTCTTTTTTTCTATTTGAAAAGTTAACCGTGCGAGGAGGAAAGTAAGCGGAGAGGGTTCTTTTTAATTCGGAAACAGATTTGAAAACTGCTGGCAGGAAGCGGTGTAGCAACGCGTACAGCCTTCCTCCCTATACTTTCTCGCCCGATGTGCATTGCTCCTGCTACAAAGAGTACCTCCTTCTGAATATTTCTAGATCCTTGGCGATGCTTTCAATGAAATGAATTGACGGTGAGGATAATTCTTTTTCCAAACGAAGCTTTTCGTGTAATAGTGGAATGAGCTTAAAATTAAGATGAGATTGTTTATCCACGTATTGTATCTAAAATAAGTGAGAGGAAAGGCAAAGAGTGTTTTGAGTATGCTGGAAACGGACTTTCTGAAAGTCTTTAGAATTCTCGGCCGAAATCCTCCCCTTTTCAAAGGGGAGATGTTGTTTTGAGTATGCTGGAACCACAGAGACCTTGTTTGATCTAGGTAGTCCTCTAACAGTTGATCAGCAGAAAGAGTTTTCCTACATTCTTTCGGGGGCCATGAAGTGTGATGCCCTCGGCTTAGAGGAGATGAAAAAGCAAACAAATTACATGGGACGCATTTTGCAGGTTCCGGAAGCTTCGTCCTAGGCGAGCTTCAGCTCGCTAGGGCGGGGGAGTTCATCTTTCATAGATCTCCCAACTTTCATAGATCTCGTCAAAAGTCTCGAGTACAGAGCAGTCCCATCTGGATGCTTATAGGACTTGACTTAATAGAGAATGATCCATATATTCCCCGCTTTTACCCCGTAGCATAGCACTAGAGCAGAAAACTGAGCAGAAAAATAATGAAAAAGCTACCGAGACTGCACCTTGGACTTATGTCTCTGATCCCGTTCTTAACTTTTTTAGTTCTGTATATCTCTATGGGGGTATGGTTTAGCTTTCAAGGAAGTGACTATGCCTTTTATCAGTTCCCTGCAGCGAGCTGTGCTGTCATGGGTTTTGCAGTGGCTCTTCTGCTAGGTATAAAAAAATTAGATGAGACCATCAAAGTTTTTTGTGCAGGCATTGCGGATGAAAATATCATCCTTATGTGTCTGATTTTTATGTTTGCCGGCTCTTTCGCCACCGTTACAAAAGGAATGGGTGGTGTGGATGCCGTTGTCCAGATGGGACTTTCCTGTTTGCCTAGCAGCGCTCTTCTGCCGGGGATTTTTCTCATTGCTTGTATGGTGTCTATGGCCTTGGGGACTTCGATGGGAACGATCAGTACGGTGGTGCCTATAGCTATGGGTATTGCCGTGAAGACGGGACTGGATCTTCCTCTGACCGTGGGCACTGTTGTTGGTGGAGCTATGTTTGGAGATAATCTTTCCGTCATATCGGATACGACGGTTGCAGCCACCTCGTCTCAGGGCTGCAGCATGAGATCAAAAATGGTTGATAATCTTAAGATTGCTATGCCAGCAGCTCTGATCGTGGTGGTTGCTCTTTTCTTTTCGGCAAGGCCGACAGCTGTGCTGAGCACTTATGATTTTTCTTTGATAAAAATAAGCCCCTACCTGCTTGTCTTGGGTCTGGCCTTGATGGGTATTCACGTCATCGCTGTGTTGATAATTGGTATCGTTTGGGCTGGCCTTGTTGGTGTGCTGAGTGAGTCGATGAGCTTCATCGCATTTGGTAAAGGTATTTATGAAGGTTTCTTGAGCATGTCGGATATTTTCTTTCTTACGATTCTAACAGCAGGTCTTGCAAGTTTAGCCACACATGGAGGTGGATTGGACTATATTTTGGACAAGGTGCAAAGGTTTATTCGCTCCAAGAAAACAGCTGAATTAGGCATAGCGAGTATAGTCAGTGTCGCTGATTTTTGCACAGCGAATAATACGGTAGCGATCGTTATCACCGGCAAGATGGCAAGGAAAATCGCCGATAAATTCAAGGTGCCAGCCGCTCGTGCAGCCAGTATGCTCGACATTTTTTCCTGTGTTTGCCAAGGTTTAATTCCCCATGGTGCTCAGGTTCTTCTTGCAAGTGGACTTGCTCAACTTTCTCCGTTCCGGATTATCCCTTATATCTGGTACCCCGCTTTGCTTGGCTTTTTTGCCCTGATTTCAATTGCCATAGGCTGGCCTAAGTCACAGAAACATGTCTAGGGGAACAGGTTCTTCCTGCGGAACCAGCTGCGCACTTTCCCCAGACCCCTCCTTGCCAGCAGTTTCTTCTGTGCGATATCTTGTGCTAGGAAGTGGGCGGGTTGCTCGCCATATATGCTTCTATCTGGCTGAGCTGGGCCTCAGTTTCATACCGTGGTCAAGGGTTGCACACGATCAGGAGAGCCTACCCTCTTACGCACGGGACTGTTCCCATGCCCTGATCCTGCTCTCTGACTCTGCCATTGAGACCTTTGTGCTGCAAAATCGCTGCTTGGCTCACCTGACGAGAGTACACTTTTCGGGGGCTCTCAGTACCGAGCAGGCCTTCTCTGCCCACCCTTTGTTTACATTTTCGAAAGGACTCTACACCCCCGATACGTACCGACAAATTCCCTTTATATTGGAGAAGGGTGGGCCTACCTTTACCGACCTGCTCCCCGGATTTCCGAATAGGCATGAGGTGATTGAGGCTGATTCGCGAGCCTATTATCACAGCCTCTGTGTTTTGAGTGGAAACTTTACGAATATACTCTGGCAGAAACTATTCCACGAGTTAGAGTCCAGATTTCAAATCCCTCGCGAGATAGCCATCCCCTACCTAGAACAGACCTTGCAAAACTTGAAGGAAAACCCCAGTGCCTCTCTGACGGGGCCCTTGGTTCGTAGGGATTTTAAAACCATAAAGTCCAATATAAAAGCTTTACAAGGAGATCCCTTTCAGACAGTCTATTATGCCTTTTTGGAAGCTGTAATGGGAGGGACTGATGCATCGAGCCAAGACGGTTTTAGACTACCAAAAAATGAAAAATCAGGGGCTGAAGATCTCTATCGTCACCTCTTATGAGTTCTGGAGTGCTGCCATTATCGATGAAAGCCCCATCGACGGCATTCTGGTGGGGGATAGCCTTGCTATGGTTATGCATGGGCATCCTACTACGATATCAGCGCATTCTGAGTTGATGGCTCTGCATGTGCAAGCTGTGGCACGTGGGGCTCCCCATAAATTTATCATTGCGGACATGCCATTCCTTTCTTTTCGCAAGGGGCTGACAGCTGCTATGGACTGCGTGGAGCTCCTTATGAGGGCTGGAGCTCACGCTGTTAAGTTAGAAGGGGTAACAGGGCACGAAGATCTTGTTGCCCATATCGTCAGTTCTGGGGTCCCTGTGATGGGTCATTTGGGTCTGACTCCCCAGTCTGTTCATCAAATGGGGGGCAACAAAGTTCAGGGCCGCAGTCTAGACTCGGCAGATAACTTGCTCGCACAAGCCAAAAAACTTGAGGACTTGGGTTGTTTCAGTCTTGTGCTAGAGTGCATACCGGCCCCTCTTGCAAGGAGGATAACGGAACAGCTTCGTATTCCTACTATAGGGATTGGTGCAGGCTCTGATGTTTCTGGCCAAGTTCTCGTTCTTCACGATCTTCTGGGGCTACTTCCTAAGAAGCTAAAATTTGCAAGAACTTACATGGAGGGTTACAGTCTGGTCTCCGAGGCTCTGAGCCGTTTTTCAGGTGATATCAGAGAGGGGCAATTTCCGAATGGGGGTGAGAGTTTTTATGAGTAAAGTCATACAGAATCTTCCCGAGTGGCAGGCCTTGAGAAGCAGTCCTTTTTTTGAGAAAAAATCAGTCGGTTTTGTCCCGACCATGGGTGCTTTGCATGAAGGACATCTGTCTTTGCTGCGTCGCTCTATCGAAGAGAACGAGCTCACTGTTCTTAGTGTTTTTGTGAATCCGACTCAGTTCAATAATCCAGAGGACCTTCTTCACTACCCAAGAACTCTAAGTCGAGACTGTGCGATGGCAAAGGACTTGGGTGTGGATTTTGTGTTGTGTCCAGAGTTTTCAGATATCTACCCCGATTCCTACCGCTATAAAATAGAAGAAAATCAGCTTTCTCAGCATCTGTGTGGAGCGCACAGACCCGGTCACTTCTCAGGTGTTTTGACAGTTGTTATGAAGCTTTTTCATCTTGTTAAGCCGACGAGAGCTTATTTTGGAGAAAAAGATTATCAGCAGTATCTGTTGATTAAGGGTATGGCAGAAGCTTTTTTTATGGATGTGAGTATCATCCCTTGTGCAATACTCAGAGCTGACGATGGCTTGGCCCTTAGTTCTCGCAATGAACGACTCACACCAGAAGAGCGGCTAAAGGCACCTCAACTTGCAAAGATCTTAAAAGAGGGCAAAGATCTGGTTGAGATTCAAGCGCAGTTAGAAGAAGCTGGTTTTAAAGTGGACTATGTTCACGAGCAGGAAGGTCGGAGATTTGTAGCAGCTTATTTAGGCTCTGTGCGATTGATAGATAATCAAATGTTTCATCGAGATCATTAAACTGTCCCATGCATAATAAAAAATCCGACAAAATACTCTTTCAACTCACTGGTTCCATAGCCACTTATAAGAGCTGTGCTTTGATTTCAAGGCTTGTGCAAGAGGGCCATACGGTGCAGGTGGTCGCTTCGGCACAGGCCTTGGAATTCGTAGGGACAGCGACTTTGGAAGGTCTGAGTGGTCGACCTGTGATTCATCATGTCTTCCAGGAGGGTCACAAGATGGATCACATCCATCTTGCTCGTTGGTGTGACTGGGCTATACTTTGTCCCGCAACAGCACACACTATCAATCAGCTGGCGCATGGCCTAGCAAATGACTTGATTGGGGCTCTCTTTCTTGCTTTCGATAGGAAAAAGCCCTATTGGTTGGCTCCTGCGATGAACACCTTTATGTACGAACACCCTGCTACGCAGGCCTCTCTAAAAACACTAAAAGAATGGGGAGTTCGTATCCTAGAGCCCGGGAGTGGTTTTCTCGCTTGTAAAGAAGTGGGAGCAGGCCGTTTAATGGATGAGAGGCTTATTCTTGAAAAAATTTTAGAACATTACAAGACGGAGTCTCTTTCTCTTTTAAAAACGCCACTAAAGGTTTTGATCACAGCTGGCGCTACGAGAGAGGCTGTAGATGCTGTCCGTTACATTTCTAATATCAGTACTGGGTCTACCGCAGCGACCCTGGCAGAAGAGTTTTTGCGTCAGGGGCATAGGGTGAGCTATCTGTGCGGCAAAGATGCGAAGGTTCCTGCTCAACTAGGAACTTTGGAAACCATAGACTTTACCAGTGTTGTTGATCTTGATAAAAAAATTCACGAAAAACTGTCGCAGGACTCTTACGACCTCGTCATCCATGCCGCTGCGGTGAGCGATTTTATAGTCGAGGGCATCCACACAGATGAGGGTGCTTTTAAAGCGACAGAAGGAGTGAAGATTTCTTCTGGGCAGAACATTCAACTTCACCTCAAACCAAGTGTAAAGATACTTGCTAAGATCAGGTCTTATTCTCGATCGAACCTTATGCTCATCGCCTTTAAGCTGACGCAAAATGCAAGTGAAGAGGAGAGGCAGGTTGCTGTGCAGAAGATTTTTGAGCAGGCTTTGCCAGAGTATGTCGTTCATAATGATCTTTCGGAGATTGCAGCGCATCAGATAGGTGGCAGTGGAACTCGTGATCTTCATAAAACTAGGATTTATTCCAGGACGGGTTTTGTGGAAGCTTGTTCATCTAAAAAAGAACTGGCATCAGCTTTAGTCTCCTTGTCGCAAGGAGGATCTTAGGAATGTAGCAAGGAGGGGGCCAGGGGGAAACTTCGCAGATGGTTCCCCCTCTGAACTAGTAAACAGTTAACGGAGCTATCATGTTAATGGCTTTGGATATCGGTAATAGCGATATTTGTGGTGGTCTTTTTGATGAAAAAGAGAATCTCCATGTTCAGTTTCGAAAGAGTTCGAAGCACTCCTTTACCTCTGATGAACTAGGTATTTTTCTCAGGTCTGTCCTCAGAGAAAATCAGATCGATCCTGCAGAGATTAGCGGAATATCCATGTGCTCTGTGGTGCCGAGCTTTATCCATTCCTTTAAAAACTGCTGTGCTAAGTACTTTCAAATAACTCCCTTCATATTGTCATCACACAGTAAGACGGGGATTCAAATTCAATATAAAAACCCTCTTGAACTGGGATCGGATCGTATTGCGAATGCGATTGCAGCGAGTCATCTCTTTAAAAATGAAGATGTCATCATTATCGATTTTGGTACAGCCACGACTTTTTGCGTCCTGACGAAGGATAAAGACTATCTTGGAGGGGCTATTATACCTGGTCTGCGAACAGCGATGGAGTCGTTGGAGGCGAAGACTGCAAGACTTCCTAACGTAGAAATTGTGATCCCAGAACCTGTGATTGGTAAGACGACAGTGGAGAACATTCAGTCTGGGCTTTATTTTGGTACGATGGGCATGGTTAGAGAATTGACGCAGCTTATGAAAAAAGAAGGCTTTGGACCGAAAAGTTCCCCCCGAGTTATCGCCACAGGGGGCTTTGCCAGTCTCTTTGCTGAAGCTGGGATTTTTGATATCGAGATCCCCGATCTCACTTTAAGGGGACTGCTCTACGCTTATCGGTGCAGTATGTAGCTGATGTCAGTCACCCCGAGCCAACTAGTCCAAGTATTCAAGCTCGTCACCCCGAGCCAACTAGTCTCGTCACCTCGAGCGAGTGAAGCGAGTCGAGAGGTATCGATCTACCCCTGTTGTGCTGAGAAAGACATGAGCAGCGAGCATATTTTTTATTCATCTATGATGATGAATTATGAACCCAAATCTTGGCCAAAAAACCGGCGCAAGCCTCGTCCTCAACACCCATTGCGTAGCTTTGGGTGTAGGACGGGGTCAAGCCGTAACCGCCTACAAAAGGAAGAGAGCTATGCTCTCTTCCTTTGCTTATAAGAAATTCTTTAGTCTATTAGCAGGAAAAGCCAAAAAAGAGGGTGTGCGAGTAAAGCAAATCAACCCTGCCTACACTTCTGTGATCGGTTTTTACAAATTTCAAGGATACTCAATCTACACGACGCATGAACTTGCGGCGTTAGCCATAGCACGAAGAGGTTTATGATTTAGCGAGAGGACGAAGGTCAAGAACGCTCCTGATGGAACTGTAAGTAACCATGGCCTTGACGAGGCCCTTCTTTTCTTCCGGGAAAAGAGGATTGGACAAGTATGGTCTTATTACGCTCGCAATGCTAAATGCATCCGAACTCTTATTCGAACTCAGTCAATTCTCCTTGAAAAGTTAAATAATAAAATTTAAAAGTTCTCTGCCAATAAAGTTCGACCTGTCGGAATTAGAAAGATTACTAAGCAACGGTTACGGAACATTAAAAAACAATCACTGAAGTTGATCAAATGAAAAATAAAAATATAAAATCAATTATTTGTATGATCGCAATAGCTTTCCTTCTCACTTCTGAGTTTGTAACCGCTCTGACGCAAGAACTTTCTGTAGATGATATAATAGAAAACCACATCCGCGCTTGTGGTGGACGCGAACGTTTGGAGTCGTTAAAGACGATATCTCGAAAGGGAGAAATCTTCTTTGTCGATTATGGCCAACCTCAACCTATTGGCGTCATTACTTATAGAACCGACTTAGCTTATCCTAATCAGTTAAGACAAGAACTTCGTTCAGAAAAATTTTTACTTAATGACGGAAAAAATTTTGATACATACTGGGAGTATGATGGCGCCAACTACGTTGATATAACAGATGAAGATAAAAAAAACCATTTATCGGATACGGCTCGATCTGCAAATCGTGAACTTCTATGGGTCAAAGAAAGTTATACTGGCATTAGTCAAACCGATTTAAAGCCGGCTTGGGCTCCAAATGCTTTATGTTTAATTGCTAAAAAAAATAAGGAAGATTTTTTTCACTGTTTTAACAAGTTGACTGGCATATTAACGGCAAAGGGATCAGACCATGAATACAGACTCACAAGTAATTGGCGTGAAGTAAAGAATATGAAAATCCCATTTAAGTTATCTCACTTTGTAGATGGTAAGATGATGTACCAAATTGAATTAGAAGAAGTGCTTATAGACGAACCTATTCCCCATGAACGATTTGAAAAACCGGCACTTTCTCTAAGCAATGACGACGAACTATTTTGATCTTCTCTTCTGGCGAGAACTTGCGACGATTTCTTGTTTCCATTCGGCGGTTCCTTTCTGAAAGTCTTTAAACTTATACTCAGAAAGTCCGTTTCCAGCATGCTCAAAACACTCCTGAGCAGTACGAGCGAAAGCGGGTTCAAACTTGGATAAACAGATCTCCTAAAAATCGAATATCTGTAAAAATAGCAGGTGTCAGGACCCCAAACAAAATAGCCGCAAACACGCTTAGTAAGACCAGAGATTTATTGTGTTTTTAAATAGTTACAGCATTGAGCTCCCTTTTTCCTGCTGTTTATAGGTAGATAAAATCTCGACAGGATTAAGCACAAGCCGATTCGTTCCTAAGATGAAACAAGATTTTTCGTGAATTTTACGAGAAATGATGGCTTCATCAGTGGTAAAGCTCAAAGCTACTTTATAACTATAATGATCTGGTTGAGCATTGCTATTCGGTCGACCGCGATCTTTATGTTTAGCAATTTCAACGGCGTTGTTGCGCAAATAAGGTATTGATATCAAGAAAATAGGCGTCCATATTGTGGTTGCTTAAGACAACAAAAAGGACGCCTACAATGGGTAAGATCGCATACCGAGTAAAAAATTGGAAGACTT